>JBELFC010000195.1:3313-5141 GCA_042093175.1 Tenacibaculum sp.
AACAACATTTATCAATATAGAATTCACGTTACCACACATACCATAATCTACTCTTGCTTCATATGTACCTGCTTCAGTAACCGTTATTTTAGGTTCAGTAGTAGTACCAACTAAAATAGTTCTATTTCTATACCATTGGTATACTCCCTCTTTGTCTGTATTCAATTTCAATTCTAATGAACCCGAACCACAAATGAAATCTGTCGCTTTATTATCATTAATCCACAAAGTTCCTTCAACCATATCATACGCCTCAAAAGCATCTGACTCTGGACCAGTCATTTCTGGTGATGTTGACACCATCCTTACCTTATACCCTGTTCCATAAGTATCTTTGGGCACTCGAAATGAAGTTCTTATTTTAGTAAAGTTAGCATTCTGACCTACAATGGCAGCAGAAGCTCTATTATCAGTAGTATTTGAAGGAAATACCCCATTTTCATCAGAAATCTGAACAAAGAACTGGTTATCTGCATTAAAAGGTGTAGTTGTAAACTGAAAATCTATGGAAAAATCTTTAGTTGTAGCGTTGCTACATGCCGAGCTAAATTTTAGCTCAGGTTTTAACAGGGTCTGTGAAAACAAGCCCGCCGTGTGACATAACAACCATATTACTAAAAGTATTTTTACGCTTTTAGCTATTTTTTCACTCATTTAAGGGATATTTAGGGGGTGCCAAATTTAAACATTTTTTGATAAAAACAATCAAAAAAATAAATTTTACACCATGGAAAGTTAAAAAATATAAATCACTTTTACAAGAAAAGATGCTACAGCCATGAAATAATAAATATTTTTTACGTTTTTTGTAGTAACGTTTATATTTACTTGTGAATAAATCAATATATCTTTTTTTCTTACTAATTTTCAGTAATTATGTACATTCTCAAACTGGTGGTGAAAACATTTATGGTTTTCTAAACACCCCTACTTTTGCTCGTCAAGTAGCTTTAGGAGGTAAGATTTTAACATTTATTGATGATGTAAACCAA
The DNA here is from genome assembly GCA_042093175.1 of Tenacibaculum sp. Classification (GTDB taxonomy): domain Bacteria; phylum Bacteroidota; class Bacteroidia; order Flavobacteriales; family Flavobacteriaceae; genus Polaribacter. The sequence goes on from JBELFC010000195.1 coordinate 4,306, forward strand.
CCTAGCTGGAATCCTGCTACTATTAGTAATAGTCTTCATAAACAGCTTTCTGTAAATTATACAAGTTACTTAACAGGAATAAATATAGGATCTGTTTCTTATGCCTATGAAATCAATAAACATTTTGAGACTCTTCATGGAAACATAAAATACGTTAATTATGGTGAAATTATCAGAGCAGATGAAGAAGGAAATGAACAAGGCTCTTTTAGTGCCAATGACATTGCTATTTCTATAGGGTACGCTAAAAACATTCCAAGAAGTGATTTTTATTATGGAGCTAACTTGAAATTAATTTACTCTTCCATAGATTCTTTTTCTTCAAGTGGTATTGCTGTTGACTTTGGGATCACCTATTACAGCGCTAATAATCCTTTTATCATTGCTTTAGTAGCAAGAAATATAGGAACGCAAATAACATCTTTTAATGGTACTCGTGAAAAACTACCTTTTGAAGTAATTTTAGGCGCTTCTTATAAGTTAGAAAAAGTACCTCTACGATGGTACCTCACCCTAGACAACCTTCAAAAATGGAAAGTTGGAGTTTCAAACCCTACAAATCAAACTACTAATTTAGAAGGCAATACTACACAAGAAAGTATTTCTTTTTTAGACAACGCTTTTAGACATGTTATTGTTGGTGCTGAATTATTTCCTGATAGTGCCATAAACATACGTGTAGGGTATAATTTTAGAAGAAGTAAAGAACTACAATTACAAAATGTACGTTCATTTGGTGGTTTATCTTTTGGTTTTGGTTTAAAGATGAACAAACTAAAGTTTAACTACGCATATTCTAAGTTTCATTCAGCTTCAAACGTAAGCACTTTCAGCTT
>JBELFC010000196.1:0-5093 GCA_042093175.1 Tenacibaculum sp.
ACCCAGCAGATTGTTCAAACGCTTTCCCTCCTAAACGAGGTACTTTTTTTATAGCTGCTCTGTTGGTAAATGCACCATTTTCATTTCTATAATTTACAATGTTTTCAGCCAGTTTTGGACCAATACCTGAAACATAACTTAATAATGATGCACTTGCAGTGTTTATATTTACTCCAACTTTATTAACACAATGTTGAACAATGGTGTCTAATGACTTGTTAAGTTTGGGTTGATCTACATCATGTTGGTATTGACCAACACCAATTGATTTTGCATCAATTTTCACTAATTCAGCTAATGGATCAGCTAATCTACGACCAATAGAAATTGCACCTCTTACAGTAACATCGTAATTTGGAAATTCGTCACGAGCAATCTTTGAAGCAGAATAAATAGAGGCACCAGCCTCACTTACTACAAAAACTTCTATATTGTTTTTAAAATGAACTCGTTTTATTAATTGCTCGGTTTCTCTTGAAGCTGTTCCATTACCTATTGCTATGGCCTCTATTTTATAAGCATCTACTAGTGTACTAATTTTTTTAATAGCTTCAGTAGCTTTGTTTTGAGGAGCATGAGGAAAAATAGTTTCGTTATGTAATAAATCACCTTGCTTATTTAAGCAAACAACTTTACAGCCTGTTCTAAAACCTGGATCAATAGCTAAAATTCGTTTTTCACCTAATGGAGCACCCAATAACAACTGTTGTAAGTTTTTAGCAAATACTTTTATCGCATTTTCATCTGCTTTTTCTTTTGCTATACCCATTGTTTCATTAGTTAAAGCTGGAAGTAATAGCCGTTTATAGGAGTCAGAGATTGCTAACTCTATTTGTTGAGCGCATTCATTATTAGAACGAATTATTCGATCTTCTATTTTTTGAAGAACTCGTTCAGTATCTATTTCAATTTTTATACGAATAAAGCCTTCTTTTTCTGCACGCAATATTGCTAATAAACGATGAGACGGAATACGACTTAAGTTTTCTTCCCAAGAAAAATAATCTTTAAATTTTTGAGCAGCATCTTCGTCTTTTTTAGATTTAATTATTTTAGTTGAGATAATAGCAAAGCGTTCTAGTTGGTAACGAATATTATTTCTAATATCACTTCGTTCATTAACCCATTCAGCAATAATATGGCGTGCTCCTTCTAAAGCATCTTCAATGGTTTCAATTTCATTAGAAGTGTATTTTGATGCTGTAAATTCTAAATCGTTTACTCGTTGACTCATTATCATTTTAGCCAATGGTTCTAGTCCGTTTTTACGAGCAGTTTCAGCTTTGGTTTTACGCTTTTTTTTATATGGAAGGTAAATATCTTCAAGGGTGGTAAGATTCTCGGTATTTTCAATTTTAAGCTTTAACTCATTCGTTAATACCTCTTGTTCTTCAAGAGCTTTTAGTATTGTAGTTTTTCTTTTCTCTAAAGTTTCATACTGTTCTTTTAATTGAACAATTTGACCTATTTCAACTTCATCTAAATTTCCTGTTTTTTCTTTTCTATATCTTGCTATAAATGGAATAGTGCAATCTTCATTTAATAATTCAATAGTGTTTTGAATTGATTTTTTTGAAATTTCTGAACGAGAGGTAATGTATTTTATCAAGAGTTTAATTTTTAATGAAGCAAAGCAAAAATAATGAAATAAAAAATAGGTAGATATTATCTTAATAAATAATCTAATTGTTAGTTTTGAAAATAAAAATAGAGTGAATGAAAAAAGAGTATCCTATAAATAAAAATAATCTAAACCATTTATGGTTAGCACTGATTTTATGTATTTGGGTTTTTGTTTTTTTATTTTTTGCAGAGCCTTTTGATATTCATAAGTTTACAATTACTGAAAAAATAACATTTCTTCCTGTTTATGGAATAATTCAAGGTGTTTGCTATTACTTACCAATTTGGTATCAAAACAAATTTAATGATAGTGTTTGGTATGTTAAAAATGAATTGGCTTTTATCTTATTAATGATTGGTATTGGTTTTGTAGTTAACTTTTTGTTTTACAAAAATATTGTAGCATATAATGAGTCAGATACTTATGAATATTACCATTATTTTAAATGGATATACGCTCCTGCTTTAGTAATTATCCTACCTTTTATAATCATTGGAAGGTACGTAATGGGAAAATTCTCAGAGAGTGAAGTTACAACAGAGAAAAAAATAGTTATTAAGGGAAAAGGGAAGTATGACCTCATAACTTTATATATAGATGACTTAATTTATATTCATTCATCTGATAATTATGTTGATGTTTTTTTTATTGAAAAAAATATTTTAAAGAAAAAAACACTTAGAGAAACAATATCAGAGTTAGAAAAATCATTTACATTTTTAATGAAAACTCATCGTTCTTTTTTAATAAATCCAAATCATTTTAAGCAGTTTAAAATAGAAAATAAAAAACTTTATATTGATGTAGGATATGGGAAAATAATACCGGTGTCTAGAAACTTACAAACTTCAATAAAATCTAAATTACCAATTACCACAAATAAGTAGCATTTCGCCACAAGGCTAGTAAAATCTATAGTTTTTAAGACTTTTAAAATTAATTTTGAAGTCATAATTTAATTTTAAAATTAACTAGAATGATTAAAAAAGTGCTACTGTTTTTAATGTTTTTAACTTTACAATCTTGTCACATAGGAAGAATGATTCGGTATTATAAAGCAGATATTGATGATCACAAAATATTCCCCTATACTGAAGTGAATAAAGGAGAAGAAGTGTTTTATTTTAAAGATAGTACTAATTCTAAACTATCAGAAAAAATAAAGAACATAAAGATTTTAGAAAATGAAAGAGAACATTTTATTGATGATTTTTTAGATAAAGAAACAGAAGCTACAGCTTTTTTAGTTATAAAAGACGATGCCATACTTTTTGAAAAGTATTACGAAGGATATAAAAGAGATTCTATATCTAATATCTTTTCGGTATCTAAATCTGTAACGTCTTTATTAGTTGGTATAGCTTTAGATGAAGGTCTAATTAATAATGTAAACGATCCAATTACCAAATATATCCCTGAGCTTTCAGAAGCTAATAAAACATTTAATAAATTAACTATAGAACATTTATTAAATATGCGATCGGGTTTAAAGTTTAATGAAACATACAGTAGTCCTTTTGATGAGGTTAGTAAGTTGTATTATGGGAAAAATCAAATGAAACAAATTTCAAGTATGGAATTTATTCATGAGCCTGGTACTTATCATGATTATCAAAGTGTTTGTACTACGCTATTAGGTATAGCTATTGAACGAGTATCAAAGAAACAATTGGGTAAATATTTAGAAGAAAAATTATGGAAACCATTACAAATGGAAAATAATGCTACCTGGAGTTTAGATGATAAAATTCGTAAAAACACTAAAGCATTTTGTTGTTTAAATACAACTGCGATTGATTTAGCCAAATTAGCTAGATTGGTATTGAATAAAGGACGATTTAATGGAAAACAAATTATTTCAGAAAAATGGATAAATAAATTAACTACTCCTAATAAAATGAATGATTGTTATCAATATCAGTGGTATAGCAATGAATGTTCAGATGATTATTATGCTCTAGGTATTTTAGGGCAGATTATATATATCGTACCTAGTCAAGATTTAATTATTATTCGTTTAGGTAAATCATCTGGTAAAATGTTTTTATCAAAAGTAAAAGAAGCTGTGAGTATTTAAAAAATCACCCCTTCACTTAATAGTAAAGGGGTGAACAGTATAAAAGTTGGTATTAATAGTTGGTTAGTTACTTTTAGTGATATTATTTAGTTTATTATTGATTTTGACCTGTATTTAGAGTTTTACTACCTACGATGTATGTGCCTTTTTGTGTCATACCTTCTATAAAAAAAGATATACTAGTTTTAGCAGGGTTGTATATTTTAAAAGTTAAATTACCATTATCGTCTATTTTACAATTAGGAATCCAATCTATAACTCCATATTCTTTATAAAAGGTATCATGGTAAGTTTTATATTTAGGAACATAGAATTTTTTACTACTAGAAAAAGTTAAAGGAAATTCAAACTTCCTAGTATTATCAATAGGTTTTCTCATTTTATATGTTTTTAACGTGTAAATTTTTAAAACACCAGCAATTCCTCTAAAGCCTTCTCCTAAACCATTTGGATTGGCGATTATATAATCTACATAGCTCATGTCATAATTGTATAAAAAAGAATAATCTGTTTGCATTATATCATCTATATATACAAGAGGACTAGCATTTTCGTTCCTAAATGACATAGAAGTAGATCCGTTTAAAATAAATTCTCCTGAAGTTTCATCTGCACTAAAACCAGGAACATATGCGTTTACATAATATGCTAATGACAAGTGAGCGTCTCTAATATTATCACTAATTAGGTAAGCATTTCCCCAATGTTTAGATTCAATTTTGTTCATTCTTTTTCGTCTAATATTACCACTAACTTCAACTTCTTCTAGATTTTGTTGATTGTTTAATTCAAAATTTGTGAAAGGTTCTACTTTTGTTTCTGCGGAATACACTGAAAATTTTGGTGGTAGTGTTGATGTAAAATAATTATTGAATTTTGGCACCTTGTTTGGATAAAACTGAATGTATAAATTAGGCTTAATAAGTTTCCCTTTTTTATTTAACACACTTACATTTAAAGTTTCTTCATCTTGAGGGTATAAGCCAGTTTCTGTAAAACTTTTTTTACTTTTTGGTAAATTTATAATACTAGCATTATTATTCATTAGTGGTGAAAGGAAAAAAGTAGAATTGTCCAAGTTGTTTTTATTTACTTTTACAACAATACCATTTTCAAATGGAAAACTGTTAATAGGTTTGTTGTTAAAAATAGTACCCCATTCATAACTACTCCAACCTTGAGTTATTAGTAAATTGTCTAAGTCATATTTCTTTTTTCGGTTAATATTTGTAAAATAATAACCTGCATTTTCTATATATCCTTTTACATAAGGTTGTAAGTGGGTGTATGAAATGATATTATGGTTTTTTTGATAAGAATTAGTTTCTTTGGGTAGCACTGAAACACTTAAATGAATATTGTTTTTAGTTTCATTTAATGATTTAGCAAAAG
>JBELFC010000197.1:0-5018 GCA_042093175.1 Tenacibaculum sp.
TAAAAGGAGTTACCACAGGACTTAATAATGGTGCAGATTTAGGAAGTAGAAATTTTAGAGCAATTAAAAAACCTAAAGTTGCAATGATTGTTGGAAAAAGGATTACTAGTTATGATGCTGGTGAGATATGGCATTTATTTGATCAACGATTTAATATGAAACTAACTAAATTAGATACCGATTATTTAGAAAGAGTAGATCTTAGTAAGTATACAACTCTAATACTTCCAAATAGTTATTCTTTAAGTGGAGCAACTATTAGTAAAATAAAAACCTGGGTTCGTAATGGAGGCGTATTAATAGGTTATAGAAATGCTGTAAAATTGTTAACTAACCAAAAACTGATTAAAGCAGAATTTAACCAGCCAAAAATAGATGTAGTTAATAAAGTGTCATTTGAAGATAAAAGGTTACAGTCAGGAGCACAGGTAATTGGTGGAGCTATTTTTGAAGCTGATATAGATAAATCACATCCTATAAATTTTGGATATAAAAATCAAAAGATAGCATTGTTTAGAAATACAAAGTTATTCTTAAAGGCTGATAAAAAAAGTTTTAATAATCCTATAAAATACACAGAAACCCCTTTAGTAAGCGGTTACATTTCAAAAGAAAATTTAAAAGCGTTAAAAAACACTGTTCCTTTTAAAGTGCAAAGGTTTGGAGGAGGTAAGGTACTTGTATTTACAGATAATACTAACTTTAGAGCTTTTTGGTACGGAACTAATAAACTATTAATGAATGCTGTTTTTTTTGGAAAAATGATGTAATCTTAGTTAAAAAAAGTTAATAAGGTAGGGTGAATAAAAAGTAATATGTTTAATTGTAAAATTGATTGTAATATTATTGAAATGTATTGCAAATACAATTAATAATTAAATGTATGAAGTTAGTTAGTTTTTTAAATAAGTTAACAATAGTATTCTTTTGTATAATGTTTTTATCATGTAGTAAAAACAATGATTTACCTGAAGAAAATGAGTATGAAGTTACATATGAAGTTATAGTAAAAAGTAAAAGTGAAAATAATGTAAAAATTGAATTTCGAAATGTAAATGGAGAATTAGAATCTACCTCTAAAGGAATTATGGCATATGAAAACTTTTCTACGCAAGAAAAATTTAATGTTAAAAGAGGTTTTGAAGCTTTTTTAAAAGTGAAAGATAGTGTTTTTGGAGAAGGAGAGATTCAAATTAGAGTAATGATTAAAAAGTTACAAAATGTTATATTTGAAGATATAAGGGTGCATAATAGAAATGGATATGGTTATGATTTATGCATAACAAAAAAAGCAATGAATTAAATATTTAATTCATTGCTTTTTTGTGTAACAAAATTTAATAAGAGACGTCTTTATAATAAAGAATTAGATTAACTATGAGTTTATTAAGAGTTTTGCTGGCTATATTTTTTCCACCTTTGTCAGTATTAGGAAAAGGATGTGGTTCTGTTGTTATTGTATTTTTACTAACCCTTTGTGGTTGGGTTCCTGGAGTAATTGGAGCATTGGTAATTTTGAATAACCCGAATTAATTAAAAATAAAAAAGGCGCTAATTAGCGCCTTTTTTATTTTTAATTTAAAACTTCATGTATTACCGAACCTGTATTTCCATTCGGAAATTCTATCTGTAATAAATTAGATAGAGTAGGTGCAATATCTATAATTTCATATTTTCTTTTTGAACTTCCTTGTTTAATTCCTTTTCCGTAAAAAATAATAGGTACGTGAGTATCATATGAATATCCCGACCCATGAGTAGTTCCTTTTTTAGGATATACAATAGTTGAAGGGTTTGGTACTAATAATACATCACCTGAATATTTTTGATTATATCCGTTTTGTAAAGAATTCAAAATTCCATTTGTGAAATTTGTATTCTGCATAGTTTTGGCAGTTACAGCTTTATAAATTCCTTTGTAATTTATAGCTTCATTGGCTATTGTTTGAGCTACTTTTTCATAATCTAGATTTAGATCATTTATTTTTTCTTTATTTAAGAAAATTTGAAAATTGGAAATATTCTCAATTAAATCATCAGATTTAAAATATTTGTTAGTTGCTTTTTTTAAAAAGTTTAAAAACTTAACGGGTTTTATGTACCCCGCAGGAACTTTTACAGATTTTAAATAAGAAGGAACTTCAGTTGCAGCATGATCAGCAGTTAAAAAAAGAGTGTAGTTTCCTTTTCCTACTTCGGTGTCTAAAAATTTAAATAAACTTGCTAAGTCTTTATCCAAACGTAAATAAGTGTCTTCTATCTCTTTTGAGGCAACTCCAAATTGATGACCAACGTAATCGGTTGAAGAATAACTAACTGCTAAGAAATCTGTATAATTAGATTTTCCTAAGTTTTCTCCAATAATTGCAGCTTTAGCAAAATCGGTTGTAAAAGAATTTCCACCTGGAATTGCTTTTAAAATACTATAATTATTATTCTTAGCCCTTAAATTAGGAATGTCATGAGGGAAAACTGGTTTAGCTTCACCTTTAAAAGTAGCTTCAAAGTTATTATCGTCAGCTATACTTTCAGTGTAGGTATTAATATCATATAGCGTATTCCATGGCTTACTTAAGTATTCATCAGCTTTTTTTAAATTATTAAAACGTTTTACCCATTTTGGTAAATTATCCATGTAAAAAGAAGAAGATATCCATTGCCCATTTTTACCACCATCAAACCAATATGCAGCATTAGCTGTATGACCAGCTGGTAAAATAGCTGAACGATCTTTAATTGCTATACCTATGGTTTTTCCATTCATGTTTTGAGCTAAACGTAATTGATCTGTAATAGTAGAAGTGACCATTCTGTATGGAGATTTTTCTCCGCCCATACCATTGTTACCAACTGTTTTATAATTCTTGTCAGTAACACAATAAATAGATTTTTTCAAATATTTATCATACCAATTATTACCAATAATACCATGATTTATAGGAGTAGTACCTGTGTAAATAGAAGTATGTCCTACGGCAGTATAAGTAGGAATGTAGTTGTAATGAGCATTTTCAAGTGAAAACCCTTCACGTAATAAACGTTTAAAACCATCATTACCGTATTTTTTTGAAAATCTGATAAGGTAATCATACCTCATTTGATCAATAACAACACCCACTACAAGTTTTGGTTTTTTATCATTTTTTTTTGTTGCTGGTTTAAAGGCCATTATAGTCAATAAAAAAGCAAATAAGAGAATAAGATTTTTTTTCATTTTAAAAAATAATTATGAAGAACCAAAGGTAATTAAAAAAGAAAGCTTAAACATATAAGTAGGGATAGAGTTAATGGTTTTTTATACTTTAGCAAAAGAAAAATTAATATCAATTAATGAATTATATAGAGCATGTAGGAAAGTATTTTATTATGCTAAAACAAGTTTTTAAAAGACCTCAAAGAGCTAGAGTATTTAAAGAAGCTTTATTTAGAGAGATAGAAGAACTTGGGCATAAATCAATTGGGATTATAGCGTTTATTTCATTTTTTATAGGTGGAGTTATAGCATTACAAACAGCATTAAATTTAGAAAACCCATTTATACCAAAGAGCTTAATTGGTTTTGCGGCAAAAAGGTCGGTGATTTTAGAATTTGCGCCTACATTTTGTTCTATTATTCTAGCTGGAAAAGTAGGTTCATATATAACTTCTAGTATAGGAACAATGAGAGTGACTGAGCAAATAGATGCGCTTGAAGTAATGGGGATAAATTCCCTTAACTATCTAGTACTACCTAAAATTTTAGCAACTGTATTTTTTTATCCTTTTCTTATAGTATTAGGAATGTTTTTAGGCATTTTCGGTGGATGGGTAACAGGGGTTTTATCAGGATTATTCTCTGGAGCAGATTTTATTGAGGGAATACAAATGGAATTTGACCCTTTTTTAATAACGTACGCTTTAATAAAAACAGTGATTTTTGCTTTTTTAATAGCAACAATTCCTTCATATCAGGGATATTTTGTTAAAGGAGGTTCACTAGAGGTGGGAAAAGCAAGTACACAATCAGTAGTTTGGACTATAGTTGTTATTGTAATAGCTAATTATTTTTTAACTCAAATGCTATTGACTTAATATGATAGAAGTAAAAGATTTACATAAAGGATTTAAGGAAGTTAAAGTTTTAAAAGGTATTTCAGCAACATTTCATCCTGGAGAAACAAGTTTGATTATAGGACAAAGTGGATCAGGAAAAACGGTATTTTTAAAGTCGCTTGTAGGTTTACATACACCTGAAAAAGGGAGTATTTTGTATGATGGTAGAATAAATACTGAAATGACTATTGAAGATAAAAGGCAATTCCGACAAGAAGTAGGAATGGTTTTTCAAGGTAGTGCTTTGTTCGATTCACAAACAGTAGAAGAAAATATAATGTTTCCTTTAAAAATGTTTACAAAGCAGCCTGATTCAGAAATGTTAGATAGGGTAAATTTTGTATTAAAAAGAGTTGATCTAGAAAACTCAAATAAAAAGTTTCCAGCTGAACTATCAGGAGGAATGCAAAAAAGGGTTGCAATAGCTAGAGCAATTGTTATGAACCCTAAATATTTGTTTTGTGACGAACCTAATTCAGGTTTAGATCCTAAAACAGCTATTGTAATTGATAATCTTATTCAAGAAATTACTGATGAGTACCAAATAACAACAGTTATTAATACACATGATATGAATTCGGTTATGGAGATTGGAGAAAAGATAGTTTTTCTTAAAGATGGAAGAAAAGCATGGGAAGGTACCAGTAAAGAAATATTTAAAACAGACAATGAAGCTGTAGTAAATTTTGTGTATTCGTCCGAATTATTCAAAAAAGTAAGGAAAGCTTATTTAAATGATTTGTAGGTAACTGTTTGTTTTGTAGGTTTATGTGGAATTCACTTGTCTTTTATTCAAAATAACTAACAAAAAAACTTGCAGAACAAATAGAAGGTTGTATATTTGCACCCGCAAACACGGAAAAGTGAAAAGCAAAAATGACCTGGTAGCTCAGTTGGTAGAGCATCTCCCTTTTAAGGAGAGGGTC
>JBELFC010000198.1:0-5048 GCA_042093175.1 Tenacibaculum sp.
TGTAGATTTAAAAACTTTATTTACAGAATATCCAGAGTATGCTATATATACTTCAGAAGGGTTCGTTGGGTGAACTTCAATACTTTTCACGTTTCCTCTTTGTGGTAAAGTAATACTAGTCCAGGTTGTTCCTCCATTAGTTGTTTTTCTTACAACTCCACTTTGACCAGAAACATATATTATATTCGCATTAGAAGGAGCAATTGATATAAATTCGATAGTCCCTGCAGAAGAATTTAAATTAGTCCAGTTGTTTCCTCTATCAGTAGATTTGTAAATATCTCCAAAACCACCAAAAATAGTTCTTGGGTCAGTTGGGTGTATTTCTAGTTCCCAAACAAAAGGAGCACCTGAAGGAGTAGAAACTCCAGTAGCAGCAGTTTTAAATCCATCTAAAGTTCTATTCATTCCACCTTGCTGGCTACAAGACCAAGCAATATTCGAATCTGAATAATCCCATAATCCTTCTACACCATCACTACCAGGGTTTTCACCTTTAAAACCATTACTTCCATCATAAATAGCAATATCATTATCTTGTGCTCCCAAGATTAATTTTCCTTGATCTTTTGGAGTTCCAGAAACATTGTAATATTGAGTAATAGCTAAACCAGAAGATAAATCTGCCCATTTTGTGTTTGAAGAAGCGTCTCCTTTAAAAATTCCACCATCATTTACAGAAAAAGCAGTATTTGTTCCAGGAACAAACATCATATCATGATGATCAGAGTGAACATAAAAATATGGATTTCCAGACTGCCAATACCCATCTAAGTATTTTTCCCAACTTGTACCTCCATTTTTTGAGCGCCAACCTTCAACACCACCAGCTAAAATTAAATTTTTATCTAAAGGAGAAATAGCTAAAGTCATATTGTACCCACCTTGAGATGAATATCCACTAATTGTTGATACTGTAGACCATGTTTTTCCTTCATCAGTTGATTTTCTAAGTATACCACTACTATCAAGAGATAAAATTAAATTAGGATCATTAGCCGTTTGAGCAATGTCTAATCTTGAAGAAGATGGTTTAGAAGCAACAGACCATGCAGCACCATTATTTCTAGAAATATATAAACTACCATATTTAGTTGTAGCATAAATTATAGAGTTACTTCCAGTTTTATATTGAATATCATTGAAAGAAGAAAAATTTTCAGTAAATACATCTGTCCAGTTAGCACCTCCGTCCGTAGATCTTTTAATGCTATTTTTAGTAGTAGCAAAAATTGTATTTGGATTATTAGGGTCAATAAGTAATTTACTTATTATGTTATTTTGATTTAAAGAAAAAGATAAACCAGTTGCATTCCAGTTTTCACCTGAGTCAACAGATTTAAATACTCCTACAGATCTATTTTGACCACCATCATAATCACCAGTAGCTAAATATAAAATTTTTGGGTCAGTAGGATGAATAACTATGTGTGAAACACCTAAGTTAGGGAAGTTATCGCCTTTTGCAGCCCAATTTTTTCCTCCATCAGTTGTTTTCCAAACACCACCACCTGGAGTACCTACATACATTGTATTGGTATCAGTTCCTTTAAAAGCAACAGTATTAACTCTTCCCATCCCAGGATAAAAACCAATTGAAGATTTTGGAGGAGTACGTGGGCCTACTAAAGACCAACTTGTAGATTGCTTTTGACGTAAACGAGAATGACGCTTGTTCTCTTTTTTTAATTCATTGTAGTTATGAGTAGCAGAAACAAAAGAACCATCAGGTAAAATTCTATCTTTCCAAAAGTTTTTCCAACGGTTAAATTGTTTTATCTGTTTTTTCGAAACTTTGTTAGAGCTTCTTTTAGCAGCAGATATTCTTTGCTCATTATTTTTTAGAATATTGTAATAATTTGCATCTTTTTTTAACGGAGCATCTCTCCAATTTGATTGCTGTGCGCTTATTTTAAACGAGCATAAAAAGGAAATTAATAAAAGTAGGGATAATTGATTTTTCATTTTTTTATAATTGTCTTGTTTTCATATAAAGACAGTTTAAAAAAAAATTACCCTACTTATTTTTTTATTAAAACTTTAACATTAACTATGCTTTTAAATGTTTTAGTAGCCTCGTTTCTTATTAAAAAACTATAGTATAATATCGTTTTTCCACTCATAAGATTCTGGGATATCAATATCGTCAATTAATTGGCGTATGTCAATCTCTATGCTTCTTGATAAGTCACTTATAGGTACGTCATTAGGTCCTCCTTCAAAAGGGTTTTCAGAATTTTCTCCAATAGCTTCCATAGAATAAAATATCCAAGCTAATAGTGTGCTGAACGGGATAGAAAACCACTCAAAATGTATAGCAATGAATTCTTGGATTTTATGCATGATAACTGTTTTAAATTCATGGTTTGCTAATGAAGCAAGAATTCTATCACCTAAAGCCTCAAACTCTTGCATCATTCCGTAAGGTAAAAGAATAATAAAAATCCAAATAAAAATAAAGTTTAAAGTAGCAAATTGTCTAGGATAAGGGAAATTTTTAATACGTTCACTTTTTCCTTGTAATGTATATAATTCAACCAGTATTTTTTCAAGTTCCATATGACGAAAATCATCAATTAACCCTTCACTCTGTAATTCTTTTATGCGCTTAGATTGTATACCTAATAATTGAGAAGCTTGATTCCCCTTAGCAAAAATTTCTATATATTCATCATTAGAAATATATGGATTTATAGCTTTTTCAATGGGGACAGTATGTTCTAATACTACAAAATTTTTCTCTCTAAATTCTTTATTTGATTTACTAGGTTTAATATGGTTTTCCCAAGGTTTATGTTTCCTTAGTTGATAACGTAAAGCTGTTAACCAAGCAATATGACGATGTACTAATTCTCGATGAATTGTTTTTAGTTCATTATTAGAAATAGTATCACTTTTTATGAAATCTTTGATCATGATAGTAAAAGATCGAGAAGTATTTACAATACCACCCCAAATTTTACGGGCTTCCCATAAACGATCGTATGAAGCATTGTTTTTAAAACTAACAATAAAAGATACAGCTGTACCTAATACACCCAGAGGAAGCCAAGGTACGTAAAGCCATTTCCATCGTAAAATGTCAAATAAAAAAACAGGAATAGTACTTAAAAGTAAAAACACATAAGTATACCTTCTTGTCCATTTTAGCATTCCCTTTAAGGGATATGTTTTTTTTATGTACATAGTTTTTTAAATTAATTGGTAACTAAAATATGAAAAAGCATATAGAAATTCTTTAGTGATAAAAGTTTTCTTAAAAAATCGTTAAAAACTATAGTAGGATTTGTTAAAATCTAAGAATGAGTATCTTTATGGTTTAATCAAATTTAAACTAATGAAAAAATTACTCCTATGCTTATTTTTTATAAGTATACATATAAAAGCACAAGAAATAGATTTATCCTACTATTTGCCTAAAGATGTTTCTTATAATAAAAATATACCAACGCCTAAATCTGTTATAGGGCATGAAGTAGGAGAATGGCATATAACGCATGATAAGTTAGTGGAGTATATGAAGGCTTTGGCAAAATCATCAGATAGAATTAGTATAGAAGATAGAGGAAATACTTATGAAGGACGACCATTATTATTACTAAAAATAACATCTCCAAAAAATCATAGTAATCTAGATGAAATTAGGTTAAAGCATATTCAAGCAACCGATGATAAAACAGTAAATGTTACTAGTTTACCAATTGTAGTATATCAAGGATTCTCTATACATGGTAATGAGGCAAGTGGGTCTAATGCATCATTAGCAGCGGCCTATTATTTAGCCGCCGCTGAGGGGAATAAGATAAATGAACTATTAAATAATACGATAATATTATTTGATCCATCATTAAACCCTGATGGTTTACAACGTTTTGCATATTGGGCAAATACCAATAAAGCTAGTAATATTAATCCAGATCCTAATGATAGAGAATACCATGAAGTGTGGCCTGGAGGAAGAACAAATCATTACTGGTTTGATATGAATCGTGATTGGTTACCTGTTCAATTACCTGAAAGTAAAGTAAGAATTAAAACATTTCATGAGTGGTTGCCTAATATTTTAACTGATCATCATGAAATGGGGACCAATTCAACTTTTTTCTTTCAACCTGGAATACCAGAAAGAACTAATCCTTTAACACCTAAATTAAATCAAGAGTTAACTAAAGAAATAGGTACTTACCATGCTAAAGCATTTGATAAAATAGGGTCTTTATATTATTCTGAAGAAGATTTTGATGATTTTTATTATGGAAAAGGTTCTACATTCCCAGACATAAATGGAAGTATCGGTATTTTATTTGAACAAGGTAGTTCAAGGGGGCATGCACAAGAAAGTGATAATGGAGTTCTAACTTTTCCATTCACGATTAGAAATCAATTTACAGCTACTTTGTCAACATTAGAAGCTGCAAAAAATATGCGTATTAAGATATTAAAATACCAACAAGATTTTTATGAAAAGGCTAGGAACGAAAAACAAAATAAAGCACTAGTTTTTGGAGACGAAAAAGATGCAGGAAAAGTATACCATTTAGCAGAAGTTTTAAAAAGGCATCAAATAAATATACATGAGTTAAAATCAGATTTAACTAGTGAAGGGAAAAAGTTTAAAAAGGGCTATAGTTATGTAGTACCAATGAACCAAAAAAACAAACGGCTAATTGAAGCAATGTTTGATGTACGAAAAACTTTTAAAGATAGTTTATTTTATGATGTTTCTGCTTGGACTTTTAATCACGCTTTTGGGGTTGATATGATTAAAAATCAATCGCTTTCAGTAGCTGGAAAGAAAGTTGAAAGCTTACAAAAGAATAAAGGAAGTGTTTCCGTAAAAAGTAATGTTGGTTATTTAATGCCTTGGAATGAATATTATGCTCCAAAAGCCTTACAAGCAATTTTAGAGAAAGGAGTTAGGGCTAAAGTAGGGATGAAACAATTTAATAATGAAGGAGAAAGATATGATTACGGAACTGTTTTTATACCTGTTCAAAATCAAAAATTAAATGAAACAGAATTGTTTAGTTTTTTACAAGAGGTGGCAA
>JBELFC010000199.1:0-4980 GCA_042093175.1 Tenacibaculum sp.
TTTCTAAATATTTAAAACTACCTCCAGTACATATTGCAGTAAGTCCATGGCCCATCTCATGAAACCATGTTCCCAATAATCTAAAAGGATATTGAATAGGAGTAAAATAGGGCAACTGTAACAATAAAAAAACAATTATGGACGTAGCTAGTATAATATAATTAAGTTGTTTAGTCATTTTTTAAGAGAGTTTTACTTATAAAGTAATTTTTAATATTTTAACTTAGAACGTTTTAAATCGTGTAGTTTCAAATTCCTTTAGATTAACTCTAAACATTTTCTTTGAAGGAATTCTTTGTAAAGGATCTACTTCATAACCTCCAAGTAAATATAAATAACCCTCCGATAAAAACATCTCACAAGATTCATATAATAAATTAATTTTAAATTCTTTTAAAGAAGAATTCAATGTATTAAAGACATAAACATTTGATTCATTAAAAATATAAATAAGGTCTCCATTAACTTCAATAGCTGGTTTACTCATTTTATTCGGTAGTCTTTTCTCAACTCTCCACTTTCCAGTTCTTAAATTAAAAGAAGTTATTTTATCTATTTTCTTATTATTATTTCCTCCAATTAGATAAACTTTTTCTTTTATTCTTACACTTTCCGTTTCTTTAGGATCAGGCAATTTACCCAATATTCTCCACTTGTTTTGTTTCGTGTCATAAAGTGTTACATCATTAGAAAACTTTTGTTTTCCACTTTTTAAACGTTTTACGGATCCACCAAATAATATAATTTTATCTCCAAATCTTGAAACTCCTTGATTAACTGCTTTGTGTTTATTTTTTAATGATTTTTCTTTACGTTTAGTAATAAGATTAAAAACTTCAATATTATCGGTTAAGTATTCTCTTTCTTTATTTCTTGATATTTTTTTTCCTCCTATCAAATACACTTTATCCTGTATTAAAACTGCATTATGGTTTGCTTTAGGTTGGGTTTTAGTTTTTAATTTTGACCATCTTTTTGTTTTTATAGTATAGACGTAAATAGTACTACTATGACTTATAAAACTTTTATAAAGAAGAAGACTTTTCATGGGAGTATTTGATTCACTAGCTTCTTTTAAAGCAATAGTAGCTGCATCTTTTAAAATTGATTTGTCTCCTCCAAAAACATAAATTTTATCCTCATACAAAACAGATGCGAAACTATGTATTCCCTTTTCTAGCTCAGGTAGCGTTTCAAAGGTTAATTTTCTTTTCTTTTTATATGAAATTAAGACTTCAGAAAGTTTATTATTTTTTTCAATTAAAAAAATAGTATCATTTAGTTTTTGACTTAGTACCATCTTTCTATCTAAATATTTAATATGAGAAAAATAAAGTTTTCCTGTTTTTAAATATGGAACAGTAACATTTCCTATACTATCAGAAATAAAAATATAGTCTTTATACTTGACATGAACATTCTTTATAGGCTTCTTTTGAATTGAATCAAAAAGGACTAAAACTCTGTTTTGACTTGACAACAAATAACATTGAAATAGTAATAAGATAAATAGCATTTTTTTCATAAAAAATAAGCATCAAAAATTATACCTAAATATCTAATAAAATATTCTAAAGTAAAAAGTTAAAATCCGTAATTTTGCAACTTCTAAAACAAGAATACAATGTACAGAACGCATACTTGTGGCGAGTTAAGAGCATCGCACATTAATACTGAAGTAACCCTTTCTGGTTGGGTACAAAAATCACGTGATAAAGGATTTATGATTTGGGTAGATTTGCGTGATCGTTACGGAATTACACAGTTAATTTTCGATGAAGAACGTACTTCTAAAGAGTTAATGGAGAAGGCTAAAACTTTAGGTCGTGAGTTTGTAGTACAAGTTACAGGAACAGTAATTGAGCGTCAATCTAAGAACTCAAATATAAATACTGGTGATGTTGAAGTATTAGTTACTACATTAGAGGTATTGAATGAAGCTAAATTACCTCCTTTTACTATTGAAGATGAAACAGATGGTGGAGAAGATATTAGAATGAAATATCGTTATTTAGATATTCGTCGTAACCCAGTTAAAGACAGCTTAATTTTCCGTTCAAAAGTATCAATGGAAGTTCGCAAGTATTTGTCTGACAAAGGGTTTATAGATGTTGAAACTCCGTATTTAATAAAATCTACTCCAGAAGGAGCACGTGATTTCTTAGTTCCTTCACGTATGAATGCTGGTCAATTTTATGCTTTACCACAATCACCTCAAACCTTTAAGCAATTGCTAATGGTAGGTGGAATGGATAAATACTTTCAAATAGTAAAGTGTTTTAGAGATGAAGATTTACGTGCTGATCGTCAACCAGAGTTTACACAAATAGACTGTGAAATGGCTTTTGTTGAACAAGAAGATATTTTAGAGATTTTTGAAGGAATGACACGTCATTTACTAAAAGAGATTAATGGTGTTGAGGTTGATAAGTTCCCACGAATGTTGTTTGATGATGCAATGCGTTTGTATGGAAACGACAAACCAGACATTCGTTTTGGAATGGAGTTTGGTGAATTAAATAAGGTTGCTCAACATAAAGAATTTAAAGTATTTAATGATGCTGAATTAGTGGTTGGTATTGCCGTTCCTGGTGGAGCATCATACACACGTAAAGAAATTGATAAATTAATTGATTGGGTTAGGCGTCCGCAAGTAGGAGCTTTAGGAATGGTATATGTAAAATGCAACGAAGATGGTTCTTTTAAATCATCTGTAGATAAGTTTTATGACCAAGAAGATTTGGCTAAATGGGCTGAAACTACTGGAGCTAAAGCAGGAGATTTAATCTGTATTTTATCTGGTAATACTACTAAAGTAAGAGCACAATTAAGTGCCTTACGTATGGAAATGGCAGAACGTTTAGGTTTACGTAAACCAAACGAATTTGCACCTTTATGGGTAATTGATTTTCCTTTATTAGAACTAGACGAAGAGACTGGGCATTATCATGCAATGCATCACCCATTTACATCGCCAAAACCAGGTCAGTTAGAAATGTTAGATACTGATCCAGGAGCAGTGAAAGCAAATGCATATGATTTGGTGTTAAATGGAAATGAAATTGGAGGAGGATCTATTCGTATTCACGACAAGGAAACTCAAGCAATTATGTTTAAGCACCTAGGGTTTTCTGAAGAAGAAGCTAAAGAACAATTTGGTTTCTTAATGGATGCTTTTGAATATGGAGCACCTCCGCATGGTGGTTTAGCTTTCGGTTTAGATCGTTTGGTATCTATTTTAGGAGGACAAGAAACTATTCGTGATTTTATTGCTTTTCCAAAAAACAATTCTGGTCGTGATGTAATGATTGATGCACCTGCTACATTGAATGATGAACAGTTAGAAGAGTTAAGTATTAAACTTAATGTAAAAGAATAAATAACTTACATAACTTAAAATAAAAAACCTGTTCTAAAAATAGAACAGGTTTTTTTATTATGTATTGATTTAATTTTATACTAAATCAAATCCGATATCTTTTCTATAATTCATCTTTTCAAATGAAATTTTATCAATGCTTGCGTATGATTTTTCTAATGCTTCTTCTATAGAATCTCCAAAAGAAGTAACCGCCATTACACGACCTCCATTAGATACAACCTTTCCGTCTTTTTCAGTTGTTCCTGCATGAAAAACAATAGAATCATTAACAGAATCAAAACCTGTTATTTCTTTTCCTTTTTCATATGCTTCAGGATACCCCCCTGAAACCAACATTACTGTAGTTGCAATTTGGTTTGTTACTTCATATGATTTACTCTCTAAAGTCTGGTTTGCCACACCTTCAAACAAATCTACTAAATCAGATTGAATTCTTGGTAATACCACTTCTGTTTCAGGATCTCCCATACGAACATTATATTCAATTACTTGTGGGTTTCCATCTACATTCATTAATCCGATAAAAATAAACCCTCTATAATCTATTCCATCTTTCTGTAACCCACTTACCGTAGGTTTAACCACACGTTCTTCTACTTTTTGCAAGAATGCTTCATCTGCAAAAGGAACTGGAGAAATTGCTCCCATTCCTCCTGTATTTAATCCAGTATCTCCTTCTCCAATACGTTTATAGTCTTTTGCTGAAGGTAATACCTTATAACTTTTACCATCAGTTAAAACAAAAACAGAAAGCTCTATCCCATCTAAAAATTCTTCTATGACAACCGTTGATGATGCCTCTCCAAACTTTTGATTAGATAGCATTTCCTCTAATTCAGTTTTAGCTTCTTCTAACTCATTAAGAATTAAAACACCTTTACCAGCGGCCAATCCATCAGCTTTTAATACAAATGGAGGGTTCAACGTTTCTAAAAATGTAAAACCTTCTTTTAAAGTATCTTTAGTAAATGATTGATATCTTGCAGTAGGAATATTATGTTTTTCCATAAATTGTTTAGAAAAATCTTTACTTCCTTCTAACAAAGCGCCATCTTTTTTAGGTCCAATAACAGGAATTTCTTTCAACTCATTATCTGCTAAGAAAAAATCGTGAACTCCTTCTACTAAAGGTGCTTCAGGCCCAACAACAACCATACTTATTTCGTGTTGTAAAACAGTTTCTTTTATCTTTAAAAAATCTGTAGGATTTATTGGTAGGTTTTTGGCAACTGCAGCTGTACCAGCATTTCCTGGGGCTACATATAAGTTAGTTATCTTATTACTTTCTGAAATTTTTTTAGCAAAGGCATGTTCTCTACCTCCTGAACCTAATATTAAAATATTCATTGTTGTGTGTTGTTATTTTGTAATGCAAATATACTGTGTGTAAATGGGTTGTTTTTAAGTTATTCCCCATTTTTTAAAATATTTTATTGCAGATGATAAATGATAAAAAAGTAATTTTATTTTTTTTGAAGATCCTTGTTTAAGAATATGATAGACTTCTACCTCTGGGAAATACAGTTTCTTTTTACCTATAAAATCAATTTTTTTACAAATATCAATGTCTTCCATGTATAGAAAATAACGTTCATCAA
>JBELFC010000200.1:0-4959 GCA_042093175.1 Tenacibaculum sp.
AAAATAAAGGTGTTCAGTTCTTATTAGATGCTGTATGTCGTTATTTACCTTCTCCATTAGATAAAGATGCTATTGTAGGTACTAATCCAGATAATGGTGAAGAACTTACTCGTAAGCCAGATGTAAAAGAGCCTTTTGCTGCTTTAGCATTTAAAATTGCTACTGATCCTTTCGTAGGACGTTTAGCTTTCTTTAGATCTTATTCTGGTCGTTTAGATGCAGGGTCTTATGTTTTAAACAACCGTTCAGGGAAAAAAGAACGTATTTCTCGTATCTATCAAATGCATGCTAATAAACAAAATGCAATCGATTTTATCGAAGCTGGTGATATTGGTGCTGCTGTAGGATTCAAGTCAATTAAAACTGGAGATACATTATCAGATGAAAAACACCCTATAGTGTTAGAATCTATGGATTTTCCAGATCCAGTAATTGGTATTGCTGTTGAGCCTAAAACTAAAGCAGATGTAGATAAGTTAGGAATGTCTTTAGCTAAATTAGCAGAAGAAGATCCTACTTTTACAGTAAGAACTGATGAAGCTTCAGGGCAAACTATTATCTCAGGAATGGGTGAGTTACACCTTGATATCATTGTTGATCGTTTAAAGCGTGAATTCAAAGTAGAGGTTAACGAAGGTCAACCTCAAGTAGAATACAAAGAAGCTATTACTGCAGTTGCTGATCATAGAGAAGTTTATAAGAAACAATCTGGTGGACGTGGTAAATTTGCAGATATTGTATTTACTATGGAGCCTGCAGATGAAGGTGTTCAAGGGTTGCAATTTGAATCTACAATTAAAGGTGGTAACGTTCCTAAGGAATTTGTACCGTCTGTAGAAAAAGGATTCAAAGAAGCAATGAAGAATGGTCCTTTAGCTGGTTACGAAATGGATTCTATGAAAGTTACTTTAAAAGATGGATCTTTCCACCCTGTGGATTCTGATCAGTTATCTTTTGAGTTGGCTGCGAAAATGGGATATAAAGCTGCTGCAAAAGCTGCAAGAGCTAAGATCATGGAGCCATTAATGAAATTAGAAGTATTGACTCCTGAAGAAAACATGGGAGACATTGTAGGAGATTTAAATAGAAGACGTGGTCAAGTGTCTGACATGAGCGATCGTGCAGGTTCAAAAGTTGTTAAAGCTTTAGTTCCATTATCAGAAATGTTTGGTTATGTTACAGCATTAAGAACAATGTCTTCAGGTAGAGCAACTTCAACTATGGAATTTTCTCATTATGCAGAAACTCCAAATAATATTTCAGAAGAAGTAATTGCAAACGCAAAAGGTTAATTAAGATGAGTCAAAAAATTAGAATAAAATTAAAATCTTACGATTATAATTTAGTAGATAAATCTGCTGAGAAAATCGTAAAGACAGTGAAAAGTACTGGAGCGGTTGTAAATGGACCAATTCCATTACCAACTCATAAAAAGATTTTTACAGTATTACGTTCACCACACGTAAATAAAAAATCAAGAGAACAATTTCAATTATCTGCTTACAAGCGTTTGTTAGATATTTATAGTTCTTCTTCAAAAACTATTGATGCTTTAATGAAACTTGAGTTACCAAGTGGAGTTGAAGTTGAGATTAAAGTATAAGTAAATCAATAACTTTCGGTTTAATTTTGTTAAGCCGAAAGTTTTTTTTACTTTTGCACACCGAAATTTAAGTATTTCGATATTTTTTCTATTTGTTTTAATAGAAAAAAGACATGTCCTGAGGGTTTCGCAAGGGAAAAACGGTAAAACACAAAATAGTTAGAGCTAAAAGTGTTTACGCTCTTTTTTTTTACGTAAAACTTGAAAGTAATGTCAAACTGAAACATTTGTTTCAAACAATTTATATTAATAGACGCGCTGGATAAAATAAATCTATCGTCTGAAAATTAACAAATATGTCTGGGTTAATAGGAAGAAAAGTAGGAATGACCAGCTTATTCGATGAGAACGGGAAGAATATTCCTTGTACTGTAATCGAAGCAGGTCCTTGCGTCGTTACCCAAGTCAGAACCGAAGAGGTTGACGGCTATAACGCGTTACAACTTGGTTTCGATGACAAAAAAGCAAAAAGCTCAAATAAAGCTTTAGATGGTCACTTTAAAAAAGCTGGCACAACTGCTAAAAGAAAAGTCATTGAATTTCAAGGATTCGAAGGAGAGTACAAATTAGGAGATTCAGTTACTGTTGAGTATTTTGCAGAAGGAGAGTTTGTAGATGTATCAGGAGTTTCAAAAGGTAAAGGTTTTCAAGGTGTTGTAAAACGTCATGGATTTGCTGGAGTTGGACAAGCAACTCACGGTCAGCACAACCGTTTAAGAGCGCCAGGTTCTATTGGTGCTGCTTCATACCCTGCAAGAGTATTTAAAGGAATGCGTATGGCAGGACGTATGGGAGGAGATAATGTAAAAGTTCAAAATTTAAGAGTATTGAAAGTGGTTCCAGAAAAGAACCTTATCGTTGTTAAAGGAGCAATTCCAGGACACAAGAACTCTTACGTAACTATTGAGAAATAATGAAAGTAGCAGTATTAGATATTACAGGAAAAGATACTGGTAGAAAAGTTGAACTTTCTAGCGAAGTATTCGGAATTGAACCAAACGATCACGCGATTTATTTAGATGTTAAGCAGTACTTGGCTAACCAAAGACAAGGTACTCATAAGTCTAAAGAAAGAGCTGAAATAGCAGGTAGTACAAGAAAGATTAAAAAACAAAAAGGAACTGGTACTGCAAGAGCAGGATCTATCAAGTCTGGTGTTTTTAGAGGTGGAGGACGTATGTTCGGACCAAGACCAAGAAATTATTCTTTCAAATTAAATAAAAACTTAAAGCGTTTAGCTCGTAAATCAGCTTTAAGTATTCAAGCTAAAGATAATAATTTAGTAGTTGTTGAAGATTTCAATTTTGAAGCTCCAAAAACTAAAGAATTTATTAATGTATTAAAAGCTTTAGAATTAGATTCAAAGAAATCTTTATTTGTTTTAACTGAAGAAAGTAAAAATGTTTACTTATCATCAAGAAACTTAAAAAAATCTAAAGTTGTAAATGCTACAGGTATTAATACTTACAATGTTTTAAACGCAAGTAAAGTAGTTATAGCTGAAAGCTCATTAGAAGGAATTGAATCTAATTTAAGTAAATAGGGAAGAAATGAGTATTTTAATTAAACCTATTATTACGGAAAAAGCTACAAATGATAGCGAGGTATTTAACCGTTATACATTTGTTGTAAATAAGAAAGCTAACAAAGTTGAAATCAAAGGAGCTGTTGAGGCTACTTATGGTGTAGCAGTATCTGCTGTAAGAACTATGAATCATCCAGCTGAAAGAAAAACTAAATACACTAAAAAAGGTTTAGTATCTGGATTAACAAGTGGTTACAAAAAAGCAGTTGTACAGTTAGCAGAAGGAGAAACTATTGATTTTTATAACAATCTTTAAGAAAAGACAGAATGTCAGTTAGAAAATTAAAACCAATAACACCAGGTCAGCGTTTTAGAGTAGTAAATGGGTTCGACACCATTACTACTGATAAGCCGGAGAAATCTTTATTAGCTCCGAAAAAACGATCTGGAGGTCGAAACAATCAGGGAAGAATGACTACACGTAATATCGGTGGAGGTCATAAGCAAAAATACCGTATTATCGATTTTAAAAGAGATAAAGAAGGTATCCCTGCAACAGTAAAAACTATTGAGTATGATCCAAATCGTACTGCATTTATTGCCTTAATTAGTTATGCTGATGGAGAAAAGCGTTATGTAATTGCACAAAACGGATTAAAAGTAGGTCAAACTATCGTTTCAGGTAAAGAGTCTACTCCAGATGTGGGTAACGCTATGTACTTAAGTGATATTCCTTTAGGAACAACTATTTCATGTATTGAATTACACCCAGGTCAAGGAGCTGTTATGGCTCGTTCTGCTGGTTCTTTTGCTCAGTTAATGGCAAGAGACGGTAAGTATGCTACAGTTAAGTTACCTTCAGGAGAAACAAGATTAATCTTATTAACTTGTAAAGCTGTTATAGGAGTTGTATCTAATTCTGATCATCAATTATTAGTATCTGGTAAAGCAGGTAGAAGTAGATGGTTAGGTAAACGTCCTAGAACTAATGCTGTAAGAATGAATCCAGTTGATCACCCAATGGGAGGTGGTGAAGGACGTTCGTCAGGAGGTCACCCAAGATCTAGAAATGGTATACCAGCTAAAGGATACAAAACTAGATCTAAGACTAAAGCTAGTAACAAGTATATCATAGAACGTAGAAAGAAATAATAAATCATGGCAAGATCATTAAAAAAAGGACCTT
Organism: Tenacibaculum sp.; assembly: GCA_042093175.1. Taxonomy (GTDB): domain Bacteria; phylum Bacteroidota; class Bacteroidia; order Flavobacteriales; family Flavobacteriaceae; genus Polaribacter. The sequence continues at coordinate 4,315 of JBELFC010000200.1, forward strand.
ACGTTCACTACAAGTTAGAGAAAAAAGTGATGGCTAATGTTGAAGCAGGAAGTAAATCAGTTATTAAAACTTGGTCAAGAGCAAGTATGATTACACCTGACTTTGTTGGACAAACAATTGCAGTTCATAACGGACGTCAATTTGTTCCAGTATATGTTACTGAAAACATGGTAGGTCATAAATTAGGAGAATTTTCACCAACTCGTTCTTTTAGAGGACATGCAGGTGCAAAAAATAAAGGTAAAAAATAGTAGGAAATTATGGGAAGTCGTAAACATAACATGGCAACACAGTTAAAAGAAGCTAGAAAGCAAAGAGCTTTTGCAAAGCTTACTAACTGTCCTACATCACCAAGGAAAATGCGCTTGGTGGCTGATTTGGTAAGAGGAGTAGAGGTTGAAAAAGCTTTACAAATCTTGAAGTTTAGTCCTAAAGAAGCATCTAGAAATTTAGAGAAATTGTTAATGTCTGCAATTGCAAACTGGCAAGCTAAAAATGAAGATGCAAGTATTGAAGAGGCTGGATTATTCGTGAAATCTATTTGTGTAGATAGCGCAGGAATGTTAAAAAGATTAAGACCAGCTCCACAGGGGCGTGCTCATAGAATTCGCAAGCGTTCTAATCACGTTACTTTAGAGTTAGGTG
>JBELFC010000201.1:0-4958 GCA_042093175.1 Tenacibaculum sp.
CCATCAACAGTTAATCCGTTTAAGTCCTTTATAAATCGATTAAATTCATAAATATTTAGTTGACTTTCTGGTAATAAATAACTCATGAAAAAGTTATAATTTTCGTTGCCTGTGTGATCTGGATTTTCTTTAGCTAAATGTTCAGCAAGCATGCATGAAGAAGTAGAGCGATGGTGTCCGTCTGCAATATATAAAGTGTCTACTTTTTCAAATGCGGATGTAATTTTTTCAATATCAACATTATTACTTATAATCCAAAGTAAGTGAGTTTCTTTGTCAGTTGTAGTAAATTCATATTCAGCCCTTTTCTCTTGATATTTGCTAATTATAGAAGTAATTTCATCGTTATCAGGATAGGTTAATAATACTGGTTCAGCATTAAATCCTGTATTTTTAAGGTAATCTTCAAATAATAACTCTCTTTTCCGTAAAGTACCTTCATGTTTTTTTATCACATCATTATGATAATCATTAACAGAAGTAGCAGATATAATTCCACAAAAAGAATCTGTTGGAGTTATTTTTTTATAAATATAAAAAGCTGGAATTTCATCTTGAGTAAAATAGCCATCTTCTTTAAATTCAAGGTAGCGATTGTGGACTAATTTAAAGCGTTGATCACCAGATATTTCTTGTTGATGATATTTATAGCCAGGATTTACAACATGTAAGAATGAAAAAGGGTTAAATGCTAATTTAGCATCTAATTGTTCTGCAGGATAAGCTTCATAAGATTTTGAAGATACCAATGCTATTTTATCACGTGTAGCCCTAACAGCTTTAAAAGGTTTTACAATTGCCATATATTATTCAGAAAGTAATTCAATTATTTGTTTTGCTAACTCAGTACCAATTCTATCTTGGGCTTCAAGAGTTGATGATCCAATATGTGGTGATAATGAAAGACTTGTATTCATTAATAGTTGAATTTCAGGGTTTGGTTCATTTTCAAAGACATCTAAAGCAGCATATTTAACTTTACCACTTTCAATGTAATTTACCAATGCAACTTCATCCAAAATACCTCCTTGTGAAGCGTTAACTATAGCTACACCATCATTCATGTTTTTTAATTGTTCATTACCGATGATATATCCTTCATTTGAAGTAGCATGAAGAGTAATGAAATCGGCATTTTTTAATACTTCTTTTAAAGGTTCTGTTTCAACTTCAATGTCTATAGATTGACCATTATAAAAAGGAACTGTAATAGTATTTTCATCTGAATAACTACCAGAAAATATTACTTTCATCCCCACAGCAAGCCCAATTTTAGCAACATCTTTTCCTGAAGGATCGTTACCGATAATACCTAATGTTTTACCTTTAAGTTCAATTCCAGCTGCAAACTCTCTTTTTAACACATTAAATCTTGTTTCTCCTTCTAGTGGCATTTCTCTGTTGGCTTGATGTAAAAAACGAACCATACCAAATAAGTGAGCAAAAACAAGTTCAGCTATAGCTTGTGATGTAGCTTCAGGAGTATTAATAACATGCACTCCATTTTCTTTTGCAAAATCAACATCAATAGAGTCCATGTCTACACCAGCACATCCAATTAATTTAATACTAGGGCAAGCTTCAATTAATTCTTCTTGTATTTGTGTAATTCCTCTAACTAGTATTGCATCTATATTGTTATCATTTATATAGTTTATAAGTTGCTCTTGTGCTACTTTAACAGTTAAAACTTCATAACCTTTTTCTTCTAAAGCGTCAATTCCACTTTGAGAAATACCATCGTTTGCTAATATTTTCATTTTTAATTCAGTTTGACATCATTCATTTGAAAAAGAGAAACCTTTTTTAGATGAATAATGACGTTATTTTTATGCTTTTCTTTCTAATTCTTGCATTACATCAACTAAAGCTTGAACGCTATATAGTGGTAATGCATTGTACATGCTTGCTCTATATCCTCCAACACTTCTATGACCGTGCAATCCATTAATTTTCGCCTCTTGCCACATGAAATCGAATTTTTCTTTTATTTCATTATTAGTTAATGTAAAAGTAGCATTCATATTACTTCTATCTTCTTTTTCAACGATTCCCTTAAACAAAGGGTTTCTATCTATTTCATTGTATAAAAGTGCTGATTTTTGTTTATTAACGTTTTCTATAAAGTCTATTCCTCCTAAATCTTTTAACCACTCTAATGTTAGCATAGATACATATATAGGAAAAACAGCAGGTGTATTAAACATACTATCTTTTTCTATATGAGTTTGGTAGTTGAGCATAGATGGAATTACTCGTTCAACTTTTCCTAATATGTCTTCTTTAACAATAACCAATGTTGTTCCTGCAGGCCCCATATTTTTTTGAGCTCCAGCGTATATCAAGTCAAATTGAGAAAAATCTAATTGACGAGAAAAAATATCAGAACTCATATCACATATCATTGGAATTGAAGTTTCAGGAAAACTTTTCATTTGAGTTCCGTAAATAGTGTTATTACTTGTACAGTGAAAATAATCAGCGTCGCTAGGGATTTTATAATTTTTTGGAATATAATTAAAGTTTTTATCTATAGAAGAAGCTACTTCGTCTAATTCTCCAAATAATTTAGCTTCTTTTATAGCTTTACTACTCCATGTTCCTGTATTTAAATAAGCTGCTTTTTTATTTAGTAAATTATAGGCTGTCATTAAAAACTGAGAGCTAGCTCCTCCATGTAAAAAAAGAGCTTTATACCCTTTGTTTTGTAAACCTAATAATTCTAAAGCTAAATTTCTAGCATTTTCAATAACATCAACAAAAGGTTTACTTCTGTGTGAAATTTCAATTAATGATAAATTATCATTATTAAAATTAATAATCGCTTCAGAAGCTTTTTGAAGTACTTCTTCAGGTAAAATACATGGTCCTGCGCTAAAGTTATGTTTTTTCATTTTTTACTTGTGTGTTGTAAAGCAAAGATGCAAATTATACGAGTTTAAACCTTACAAATTAACTAAAAACTCTAGGGTGTTAATTCCATCTGCATAATCCCACAATTTAGGTTTTTGAGTATAACCAAAAGGGATTTCATTGTCAATAAAGTTATTAGAAGTAATACATTGTATTTGTTCCTTATCTTGAAATAATTTTATTTTCAAATCATCTGAATTATCATAATATTCATAAAAAATAGAAGCAATTGGTGAAGCATAGCTTTTATCTTCCTTAATCATTAAAAAACCGTTTTCAAGAATATCAAATTCGCTCATTAAATATACTGCTTTATTATAATCATAATTATTAGCATATTTTGCATTATTTATAATTTCATGACGCTTATACATTCCTTTAAAAAAGCTGTCAAAGTTATAATTTTTAGGAACAAAAAGTTTAGAAACCGAGCGGCAACCTAATCCAAAATATTTAAAAATATCATCACTTAAATTTTCTAAATCATCTTCAGATTCGTTACCAGTAATAACAGCAACAGAGTTTCTGCTTTTTCTTATGATATTAGGTTTGTTTTTAAAATAATATTCAAAATATCGAGCAGTATTATTACTTCCAGTAGCAATTACAGCATCAAAAGTAGTTAGTTTTTCATTTGTAAAAACTATTTTTCCTTTTAATTCTGGAGAAATATACTCTAGATATTTAGCTAAAAAAGGAAGTAAATGCTTGTCGTTTGATGATTGTTTTACTGTTATAGAATGGCCAGAAATAAGTACTGATAAAAAGTCATGAAACCCAACTAAAGGAATGTTTCCAGCCATTATCACTGCTACATTTTTTGAGGCTCCTTTACCTAGTTGTTCATTTTTAGTCCATTGATTTAAGTTATCAGGAGTTAATGCTTCTGCCCAACTTTGAGTTGCAAAAAGTAAATTATCATTGGTAAACCAAGTATTGTTTTCACCTGCTATTTTTAACTGATGTTTAAAGCCTTCAAAAAATAAATCATTATGAAGTACATTTTCTTTTTGTGCCGTTTTTTCTGTAGAAAACTGACTTAAAAAGCTCCCTAATTCACTAAAAGCTTTTATTCTACCTTTTATGTTATCCATTTATTTTGGTTCTAAATTAAATTGGAACTATTTTTGCGATTGCAAAGTTACAAAACTGAAAGTGATTTATTATGGCAATTATAATAACAGATGAATGTATAAATTGTGGTGCTTGTGAACCTGAGTGCCCAAATACAGCTATATATGAAGGTGCTGATGATTGGCGTTATGCTGATGGTACCGATTTAGAAGGTGATATTGTATTACCAAACGGAAATAACGCAAATGCTGAAGAAGAGCAAGAGCCAATTTCAGATGAAATTTATTATATTGTCGCAGATAAGTGTACAGAATGTAAAGGATTTCATGAAGAGCCTCAATGTGCGGCTGTTTGTCCTGTTGATTGTTGTGTGCCTGATGATGATAATGTTGAAACTGAAGAAGAGTTGTTAGGAAAACAACGTTTTATGCATAACGAATAATTTTTTTTGAAAATAAATTTAAATCCTGAGTTTTTGCTCAGGATTTTTTTGTTTTAAAAAATCGTAATTTCAAAAAATATTTTCGACAAAAACTTATAAACCGTTTTATAAAATGAAAAAAATAATTTTAGTAATACTAGTTTTAGTAGTATTCATATCGTGCAATAAGTCTGTTAAAAAGCAAAAAATAAAAAAAAGTTATCCAGAGAGTTTGGATAAGGTTTTAGAAAAACATGGAGGAATTGATATTTGGAAAAGCTATAAAACATTATCTTTTACTGTAAAAAACGAAGAGCATACCACTGAATTAAATTCAAGAAAGGCAGTTGTGAGTACAGATAAATATTCATTAGGATTTGATGGAGAAAATGTTTGGTTGAAAGAACAAGATTCTGCTGCTTTTAAAGGGAATCCTGAGTTTTATTATAATTTGTATTTTTATTTCTATGCAATGCCTTTTGTATTGGCAGATGATGGAATAACATATTCAGAAACTAAACCACTAGAGTTTGAAGGAGTATCTTACCCA
>JBELFC010000202.1:0-4913 GCA_042093175.1 Tenacibaculum sp.
TTTTTGAAACAAATTCAAAGGGAAATAAATAAGTAGTAAAAACAATTAATAATTCAGCCTCAAAAGTAATATCGGTAGTTACTGATTTACTTATAAAAGGATTTTTAAATGAAGTACTAGGATGTGATGATGCAGACTATGAAGCTCCTATTGTAAAACTAAGATTAACAAGAGATTTACTTACTCCGCTTAATAAAAGACTCACAAATTTAGCCTATGCTATAAGTATTAATAATGAGGCTCGGATAGAGCATATTTTCAATAGTATTTTTAAAGAAATTGATTTAGGAGTAGCCCATTTACGGAATGAAACTGCCTATAGTCAAAGAGATACTTGTATTGCTAAGACCCTTTCAACAGCACTAGTTTATGTTGAGAAAGTAAAAGAATCAATTGATATTTTCTACAATAATTTTAAAAAAAACTACACCAATTTTGAGATTGATCAATACTACACGAAAGCAAATGTAGGAGATCGCTTATTATACTTTGTTGTTGAGAATGCTTCAAATCCAATCATTGCAGAACATCGTTTTATAAAAATTAAAAAGAAGAATGATGGTTATGGAGTTGTTCCTTATTTCGGGTTTCAAGAAAATCATTTAACCTGGTTACATAAAAACTGTAGTCATTTAAAAATAACTTATAAAGACGGAAGAGAAAAAGCATACAAGAAAGAAGTGCTTCCACTGATAGAAAAAACTATTGCGCTTAGAAAAAAGTACCGAATAGGAGGGGAAATGCTCTATTATTATGAACAACCAATACAGTTAGATATGACAGATCTATGGTTAAAATATGATGATAAGTATAAGGAGTTTAGAAAACAAAAAGCACTAAAAAACTACAACGATAATGAAAAAGAACTAACAGCTCATTTGGAAAGGTTTAACCAGGAAGTTGTAGAGAATCAGAATGCTCAAAAAAGGAAAAAAGACAAAATTCAATTAGGGGTTGGAATCTCTGTAGTTGCTCTTTTGTTTGCTATAAATATTGATTAAAAAAAAGAAGTTATGAGATTTGAAGAATTTGATACAGCAACAGCTAGAACTGGTTTGTCAGGTTGGTTTGATGGGTTTTGCCCTTCCGATGGTATTGCAGATAATTTAATAAAAAAGTCAGCTGGAGTTTGGGTGAAAATTAAAACAGCTCAAAAAGAACTTGAAGGATTAAAAAATGGAGCTCAGTCAGCAGAGTGGGAAGATGTAAAAAACGATGTAAGAAGGTTAGATACTGAATTAAAAAAATTACAAAGAGAGTTTGAGCAGGAGCTAACAATTGCTTCCGCTATTGGAGTTGATACAACAGGATTAGGAGCTTGGTGTAATGGAGCAGTTTCCAGAAGGAAAAAAGCAGAGGCATCAGTAAGAGCAGCTGAAAAATTTTATGGAGAAGTAAGTGGTGAATTAAACACTTTAAAAAGTCAACAAACCCAAGGAATAAAAGAAGCTTCTAGTGTTATTCTTCAAACTAATTCAAAGATTGAAATTCTTAAAAATAAAATTCAAGCGGTAAAAACCCAAATTGAAATATTCAAAGCAAAAAGAGATAATCAACAACAAACTCTTACATCAAATTCACAAGGGAATGATAAAGCGAAGAAAGAAAACTTAGAAGGAAAGTTAAAAGAAAATGCTCCTTTAATTATTGCAGGAATGGCAATTCTTGGTGCAATAGTGTATGTACAAAATAATAAGAAACAAAGGACAGTAAAAGCTGTAGTTGCATAAAAAAGAAAGATTGATATGAGTATAGTAAAGAAATATATGATGATGGGAGAGGAAACAAGGCTTGCGGGTTTTGATTTTGGTACGCCATCCTTTGGAGGAGGAAGTTCAGGAGTAAATGGAGGAACAGGAATTTCAATAGACATCCCTGATTTTGATTTTGGTGGTGGTTCAATTGGATCAAGTGAAACAAGTAGTTCGAGTAGTGGAGGAGGTTTTTTTTCCAATATAACCTTAAACGGATTATTAGGAACTCTTTTAAAGGGAGGAGCTACTTGGGCACAGATTGAAGCAGCTAAAAATGGGAAAAATGTATATGTCCAAGGCTCAGGCGGGCAAAAGGAAAATATAACCCCTATGCTTATTTCAAAACTTGAAGAACAAGCAAAAGCGCAACAAACCACGGTTAACTCATTAATGACCATGATGCAGGCCCAAATGGTAAATAATAATAAGCCAAAGGAAAAAAAAGACAATACACTAATGTATGTGGGTATTGGGGTTGGAACAATCGCTTTAGGAGCAATTGTATATATGATAACAAATAAAAAGAAAAAGTAAAAATCATGACAAAGCAAGAATTAAAAAACACGTTGTTAAGTTCATTTTCAATGACAACAGGAGGAATGGCTTCTAGAGTTATTGCAGAAAAATTGCCAATTAAAAACAATCATTTAAAACGAGGATCATTAGTGGTGGCAGGGCTTATAGGAGCTTCGGTGTTAAATAGAAAGTCTTTAGGTAAATCTGTAGTAAAAGACATGGCTCTAGGAACGGTTGTTACTCAGGCTGGTTATTGGATTAAAGAAGCATTAGGAGATACTGTAAAAGAAGACGGTCTTTTTAAAACTGCTTTAGGTAGTCCTTCAGGAGATTGGGATAATCCAATTTATGTAAGTAACGATCAATTTTTAGCAGGCTACGATTCGATGTCAAATCAATATGTAGAAGATATTGCATTTGAAACCGTAGAGGAGTTTTCAGCGTAATTAAAAGAGAATAATCATTTAAAATAAAAAAAAGAGAAAGATGGTAGATTTATTATCGAACAAAGAAGAGTTTTTAAAAGTTCAAGGATTTTTAAATAAGAAGAAATCAAGAAAAAGATATGATTGGAACATTAGTTCTATGAAATTAATGCCTACAGAATTGTATGCAAATAAAGAGATTACCGTAGGAGGTGGGAAAGTTGCTTTATTAAAAGGATCCTCAGTGCGTTTAACTGGAACTACTAATTTTGATGGAAACAAATTAGAAGACGGAAGAATAGCAGTAATTGATGGCGTTGCAATTCATATTGCAATAGGTGATAAAAACAAGCCTTCACATTCGGTTGATTTCACTAAAAATATTTTACCTGCAGCATTTGCTTATGCAAACTTAACCTTAAAGCAAAATGACGAAGTTTTAATCAAGTTACCAATTACTTCTATAATTAATGGGAATGATGGTTTTGATGGGAAATATAGGGATTTAGGAGGGTATTCTTTAGTCTTAGATAAGCATGCGGTAGAATTAGAAATTGAATTTCCTGATGATGTAGTTGCACCAACTTTAGATGCTGGAAAATCAATTCATGTTTCTACCATTTTTAGAGGTTTTGAAACGTATATCAAAAGATAATTTCAAAAGAGTACTAATTTAAAACTATGCACAAAAATAAGTTTGTGCATGGTTTTCTAATCGTTTTATTATGAAAATAATATATCATAGAACCAAGATTAATGAGGTGTTATTAACACCTGAAGATATTGTTGTTTCGGGTTCAGATCCATTGAAGCCTTATCTAAAAAGTCATGTGATAGACTCTCTACCAGCAGGAAGATGTACAGGGGTTTATTTTAATGAATATCCATTTGCAAGCGGAGCTCCATCAGGGCCTCCAAGTACTCCAAGTAGTGTAGCATTACCTTTTATGTGGTCAAATACTGATATTAGTATTACTGATACTTCAGGAATAGAGATAACTAGAGAAACTGATATTCGAGACTATCACCATAAGAGTGGTGGCTATATTGAAGGATTCAAAAAGATTGATTTTTTATCAAATGATGAGAGAATTCGAATTGATTGGCATACCAAAGGAAAGATGCCTGTGTGTGGAGAGTTTATTTTTTTAATAGAACAAGAAGACTGTGAGTGTAAGTAAAAAGGCATTATACGTCACTGCTTCTTATGATAAAAACTTTGAGGTTAATATTTCAAGAGTTAATGATGGCTGTGGAGTGTATCGTTTAGAAGTATTTGTTCCTAACTCTAGTGTTCCGTTGCTTTTAAAAGATGGATCCAATCAAATTATTAGAGCAGATCATTCTTGTTTTGTCCTTGAGAGTAGCATTCCAATTACAAACGGTATTTTAAAATTTGAATTTCAAGAAGAAGCCAATTTAAAACCAAGTCAAACATTAAAACAAGCAGTAGTTAGGTATTTGTATGTTAAGTAACCAAAAATTAGCAGAAGTATTAAAAACGCATTTGAATGGAACTAGTTCTAATGCAATCCATGCTATAAAAGTATCGTGTAATGGCATAAAACTGGCGAAGAAATCAGGAGCTCGTCGTTACGCTTTTACAAAACATGATATTGAACAAAAGTATGTAACGCTTTCTGCTTTTTTGGAAAAATTACCAGTAAAAGGATTTAAACAAGATGTACAATTTACCTTACTTAAAATGTACACTAAGGACAACAAAACCACCTATCACACCGTAGCACAACTAACGGAGAATTTAATAGCAGAAAATATGGAATCTAAATCACAAAATAATCATTATAACTCACCTCAAATGATACCACAAGGAGGGATGAACTTTTTAGGAGCTCCTGAGTTTATGAACAAGATGGTAGATGCAGATAGGGTAAATGATTATAAAAAGAGGGTGAGTGATTTAGAGGAAGATTTAAAAAATCTTCGTTCTGACAATAGAGGATTACGAGAAAAGAATAACTCATTAGAAATTCAATTAGCAACATCGAAGGATCGTGAAGAGTTACGTATTGAGCGTGTTAAGATGGATGTTAAGGGATGGCATGAAACTCCTGCTTTTGATAAAACAATGGAAGCTTTGGGTGGAATTATTCCTAAAGTATTAGAAGTTGTTCAATCTAAAAACCAAGTACCAACTCAATTAGGAAATCCAAAGGTATCACTATCTCCTATTAAACAAGAATTTATTGAAAAACTA
>JBELFC010000203.1:0-1476 GCA_042093175.1 Tenacibaculum sp.
TCTTTTTAGGCATTCCTATAGGATATATATTATCACCTAAAAAAAGAGCTGTACTATTTTTTGTTGAGGTTTGTAAATCTTTTTGAAAATACTCTAAAGAAAGTAAGTTCTTGCCTAAGTCAGCATTACCAGCATCTCCAATTAAATAAAAAGAATGAGAAAGTTCTTTATTAACCTTAATTGTTTTAGGTGCTTTATTATCGGCATATTGTGCTTTATACGTTGCACAGCCAGTTATAAAAATAAGGGCAATGAAATATAGGAAAAATCTAATGTTCATAAGTAGTTTTATTGAATTACAAAAATACTATTAATTCGTTAGTTTATTATAGTCTTCAGGGGTATCAATATCTATCAAATTAAAAGGTGTCATTTTTATAAGGTTTTCTTCTTTATTATTAAGAAGCTCTTTAGCACCTTTGTCTCCTGTTAATTGTACCAATTCTGAAAAATAAATAGCAGGAAATATAGCAGGAACCCCTATTTTTTTACCATAATTAGAGCCGATTATTTTTGTAGGGTTTTCTTTAGATAGAAGAAGCATTTCATGAATATATGATGAGCAAATTTTTGGTTGATCAGCCAAAAGTATCGTTACAAAATCGTATTGTTTGTTACGTATATATTTAATTCCAGTTACTATGCTTGAACTTAATCCATTTTCATAGTTTGTATTAATTAATATTTGGATAGGATAATGTTCAATTTCTTTTTCAATAAGTTCAAAATTAGCTCCTAAAATACAATAAACAGAAGACGTTTTTAAATTTAAGGCTTGTTCTATTGTCCAACCTAATAAGGTGGTATGTTTAAAAGGAAGTAGTTGTTTAGAGCTTCCCATTCTAGAAGAACTCCCTGCAGCAAGAATAAGAATGGCGATTTTATTCATTGTTCTTAATAATTATTGTTAATGAAGTAAAGTATTCCATATAGAGATTGCTTCATTTTTTCGCAATGACGAGTTCATAATTATGTGTGAATTTTACCTGTTATTTTTTTTAACGAAAAAACTTCTTTAGTTCGAGTTACTGATAATATTTCTGCAACAATAGATAATGCGATTTCTTCAGGAGTTATTGCTCCAATGTTTAACCCCGCAGGTGTGTGGATTTTATCTAAAAAACTATCAGAAACGTTAGGAGATAGTTCAAATAATTCATTGAATAGTTTTTCTCTTCTTTTAGCAGCGCCCAATATTCCAATATAACTAGGGTCGGTTTCTTGTAGTTTTATTAAGTATCGTAAATCGTAGGTGAAATTATGATTCATAAGAACGATAGCAGTATGTTGATTTATTTGTGTTAATTCAACTAATTCTGGAGTTTGTGCAATTACCGATTTAGCTCCTGGGAAATCTGACAATTGTTTTGGGTCTTTTATAGAAGTTATAACTTCAACCTCCCAGCCTAATACTATAGCTTGTTTACATAATTTTACAGCATCATGCTCTCCTCCAATGATAACTAAACGAAATAG
>JBELFC010000203.1:1576-4906 GCA_042093175.1 Tenacibaculum sp.
GTTTACATAATTTTACAGCATCATGCTCTCCTCCAATGATAACTAAACGAAATAGTGGTTGCATGGTTTGAGAAAATACTAAAGATTGGTTATTTATCGTAGGTTTAAAATGATTAGAAAAGGTGAAAAAACTGTTACTAAATTGAATGACTGATCCAAAACTCCCTTCAATTTCATCTTCTTTTTTATAATGAGCCTTTATAATGAAGGGAATTCTTTTTTCTATATTTAACGAGAATTCATTTAAAAATACAGGTGTAAGATTAATGGGTTCTAATAAAATATATAAAACACCTTCACAACCTAATCGATATCTACCGTCATAAGCTATAACTTTTGGAGTTTTTGTTTTAAAAACAGTTTGAGCTCTTCGTTGCACTTCTTTTTCTACACAACCACCACTTACAGCACCTATTATTTTTCCGTCAGAAGATAGCAACATTTGTACACCAGGCTTTCTGTAAGAAGAACCATCTAAAGCAACAACAGTCGCCAATACATTTTGGATTCCTTTTTGCTGGTTAAGAAAAGCTTGTTGAATAATTTCTTTAAACTCGTGTGTCATTAATAGAAAACATTTCCTTAAAAGTACAAATTTTTAGGAACTACATGAAAGCATTGAACAACCTACTTTATTACGTGCCCATTCAGGGCGCTTGGCAAACCATTTATGATATTGAGGTTGTTCGCTATACGGTTGTTTTAATAACTGATAAAATTCTTCAATTAAACTGTAATCGCCCTTGTTAGCATCATCAATTGCTAATTGTGCCATGTAATTACGTAAAACATATTTAGGGTTTACAGTATCCATTTGTTGTTTACGTTGTTCATTAGTTTGAGGTTCTTGTTGTAATCTATTAATGTATTGAGTACACCATGTTTCCCAATGCTGTTTTACGTCGTCTTTTAATTCTAGTGGGGTATAAAAAGCGTCTGTTATTTTTTCAATAGCTTTTGAAAAAGAATCTTCTTTAGTGATATTTGAAAGGTTTCTGAAAAATATAGTCATATCCGTTTCTATCAAATGTAACGTTTCTTCTAGTCTACCAATAAGCTCAGAATCCGTATCGTTTTTTTGAATTAAACCTAACTTACTTTTCATCATAGTTTCATATTGCTCTTTAAAAAGAGAATTGTAACTATCTAAAATTTGTTGTAAAGGTTCAGCTTCTTCAATAAGTGGATATAAAGAATTTGCTAGTTTAAATAGGTTCCATAATCCAATATAGGATTGATTTCCGAATCGATAACGTTTATGTTGAGCGTCTGTTGTATTTGGCGTCCATCCAAAATCAAAACCTTCTAACCATCCATAAGGACCATAATCAATAGTCAATCCTAAAATAGACATGTTATCCGTATTCATAACACCATGTACAAAACCAACTCGTTGCCAATGCACTATCATTTCAATTGTATTATCTCTAACTTTAGTTAATAAGTCAAGATATTTTTGTTTTCCTGTTGAAGTTATTTCTGGATAGAAATGCTTGATGGTATAATCTGTTAGTTGTTGTAAAGCTGTATGATTTTGCCTAGCAGAAAGAATTTCAAAACTTCCAAAACGAATAAAACTAGGAGCAGTTCGACTAACAATAGCTCCTTTTTCATAAGCTCGGTTTCCGTTGTATAATACATCTCGTAAAACTTCATCACCAGATAAGCTTAAAGACAAAGCTCTAGTTGTTGGAACTCCTAAATGATGCATTGCTTCACTACATAAATATTCTCGTATAGAGGAACGTAAAACGGCTAAACCATCAGCAGTTCGTGAGTAAGGTGTTTCACCAGCACCTTTTAATTGTACTGCCCATTGTTTTTTATTATGAGTTACTTCAAATAAATTAATAGCTCTACCATCACCTAATTGCCCAGCCCAATTCCCAAATTGATGACCACCATAGCACATGGCATACGGATGCGTGTTTTCTAACACCTCATTTCCCGTAAAAATGCTTAGAAATTTGTTCGTTTTTGCATCATCTTTTGTGAGACCTAATTCAACTAACATTTCTTCAGAAACATGAATTAATGAAGGATTAGCTGTTTTTTTAGGTGTTACATACGAAAAACAAGCATCTAGTACTTGCCTGCGAGTGTTTTCTAAAACTTTATCTGCAGGTAGTTCTTTATTAAAAGTATTATTTAGGTGTAGCTTCATTAGAGTGTGGTTTTTACTTCTCTTTTTTCAACTAACAAAGTTATTATACTTATGATAAATAAACTGAGTATTAATAAAAAATAAAAAAACTCAGATTAGCTTAACTATTCTGAGGTTTTTAGATTTTAAAAAATTATGCTTTAGATGCTACTTCAGATTCATGAAGTAATAACTCTAGTTCTTTATTTAATAAATCATGATTAAATCGATCACCAGAAAGGTCAGTGTTTATAATAGTTTCTCTAATTCCGAAAGGACCTTTTACAACTCCTTTAATGTGGAAGTTTAGTTTAGTATTATTACATTGCCATTTAGAAATAGTTACTTCAAGAGAAAGTGGTCCCATTATTGGGTAAGTATTTGTTTCATTTCCTTTTAAAACAACCCTTTTACCACCACTACCACGATTGGTTTTAACAAAAACATCAGTGTGAAATCCAGCACAGCCACCATTATTGTCATAAACTTTAATGTTTGCTGTTCCTTCTATACGTATTCCAACAATACTAAATTTAAATTTTCTAGTTTCGTCAATAATAATTGGTCCTCCGTTTGATAATTCGCTCATAATAAATAGTTTTAATAATCCCTACTCGTAAGGCTTTTCAGGATTCGCCTCGTTTTTGTAGTTTCTGAACTCTACTCTGTTTGGTTTTAGAAAACTATTTTTAGCGCTAATAATAAGTTTCTGATAGTAAAATTACAATTGAACAAGTACTTTAATGGATTAAACTCAGTGAGTGAATTAAGAAAGTTCGTGAGTGTTTAAAAAAAGGAGGTAAGCGTTTGAAATTGAGTGTTTGATGTGTTGATGGTTGTTTTATAATAGAGTATCTTGCAGTATAATCAAACTAATCAATCATGGAAAACAAAACGAGCTTAGAATTATATTCTATAATAAAAGAATTAAAAATCAGAAAAATTGATGGAAATCAAACCCCTATTAGTATTGATGGACATATATCTTTAGGTCCTTTTGTAAGAATTACAGAAACTGGTAGTTTAAATTATTTATATGTTACTGCTTTTTTTGATGAAGAAGTTATAGAAGGTGGTGTTGAAGAGTTTGATATTGATGGAATTATTTCAAATAAAGAATTGAGTTTGTTGATTAAACCTAAAAAGAAAACTAACCCAAACGCAGAAAAACAATGCTTATTAGTTTT
>JBELFC010000204.1:0-4821 GCA_042093175.1 Tenacibaculum sp.
TTTGACCTTGGTAAGTTTCAATACTTTTAGTTTGTTTACCAGTACATAAAATTAGTAAGCCAGTAGCTAAAGGATCTAAAGTTCCAGCATGCCCAACTTTTATTTTTTTTATGTTATACTGTTTGCGAATATGCCAGCGAATTTTATTTACTACTTGAAATGAAGTCCACTCTAAAGGTTTATCAATTAATAAAACCTGTCCGTTTTTGAAATCTTCTGCTGTCATTTAAAAAAATAAAGAATAACTAATAGCTAATAAACCTACAATAGCACAATATAAAGAAAAGTAGGATAATTTACTTTTTTTAACTAATGAAATCATCCATTTACAAGCAAGTAAACCAGAAACAAAAGCGGCTATAAATCCCGCTGTAAGCGGAAGTGCTTCAGAGTTTTGGAAGTTGATATCACCACTTAAAAGATCTTTAGCTACTTTTCCAAAAATTAAAGGAACAACCATTAAAAATGAAAAACGAGCAGCTTTTGTACGATCAACTCCTAATAAAACAGAAGTAGAAATTGTTGCTCCTGAACGAGATATACCAGGTAGCATTGCAATTGCTTGAGAAATACCAATAATTATTGAATTTGAAAAGGATACGTTTTTAGTAGTGTTTTTAGCTTTGTCAGCAAGTAATAATAGCGCAGCAGTTACTAAAAGCATGCAACCTACTAATAATATTTTCCCTCCAAAAAAGCTTTCTAACTGTTCTTCAAACAATAACCCTATAATAACTGCAGGAATCATAGAAAGTACAATTTTTAAAGAGAATTTAGTTTGTTCATTCCACTTAAATTGAAATAAACCTTGAAAAATCTCTAAAACTTCTTTTCTAAAAATAACAAGAGTACTTAAAGCAGTTGCAGCATGTAATACTACAGTAAAAGTTAAACTTTCTTCTGGTACCGATGTGTCTCCAAAAATTGCTTTGGCTAATTCTAAATGTCCACTAGATGATACAGGTAAAAATTCTGTTAACCCTTGAATAATTCCAAGAATTATTGCTTCTAATAAATCCATACTTATTTTTTAGGATTGGCAAAAATAGCATAAATTTCTATACCAAGACCAATAATAACTAAGGTAGGCGCTAAACGAATTCTACGCCAACTATAAATATCAGGATTAAAAACTTTTGGATCGTCGCTACCGCCACCTGCCATTAATATGAAGCCAAGTGCAATAACTACTATTCCTATAAGCATAATAAGATAATTACGTTTACCAAATAAAAATTCTTGTTTTGAGTTATTTTCGTTTTCCATTACTGTAAATTTAGTGTGTGATTGAAATAATAAACTTTAAATTAATCACTCTGTATATAATTTTAATAATACAAGTCGTTAGTTTGTAAATTTAAGAATCGTTGAGTAGCAAAAAATGTACTAATCCATGTAATAAAAAAAGCAATGAATAATACACCGCCAGTAACATAGCATAACGAAACGTAATCTTTTATTAATTCAAGTGTTGGGATGTAGCTGTCTACGTAATAAATTACTATAGATAAACCAAGAAATGCAATAAAAGCACCTAGTAATCCAAGTTTAATACTTTGCCAAATAAAAGGTTTTCTAATAAAACGTTTAGTTGCACCTACCATTTGCATAGTTTTGATGTTAAAACGTTTTGAATAAATAGATAGTCTAATAGAACTATTGATTAAAATAATGGCTACTAAACCAAAAAAACCACTTAAAACCAAAAGCCAAAAACTCATGCGTTTAATGTTTTTGGTTAATAACTTAACTAAAGGCTTGTCATAGTTTACTTCAGCAACATAGCTATTTTTTTTATATTTTTTTTCAAGTTCTAGCATTTTTTCAGGAGTAACATAAGTAGCATTTAAATAAATGTCTATTCCGTTTTTTAATGGGTTGTCACCTAAAAACTTTAAGAAATCTTCACCTAAATCTCTCTTATATGCTTTAGCAGCTTCTCCCTTGCTTATGTATGCTAAGTTTTTTGTGTAGGCTTCTTTTTGTATAGCTGTTTTAAATTTATCTAACTGTTTTTTAGAAACATCATCCTTTAAAAATAAAGTCATCACAACCTTTTCTTTAAAGTGATTAGCAACTTTCGTTGATTTTAGTAAAACTAAACCAAGAACACCAATCATAAAAAGAACCAGAGCAATACTTACAACAACCGAAACGTAAGAAGATTGTAAGCGACGTTTTTGAAAAGAATCAAAAGATGTATTCATTTTAATAAGTCAGTTTATAAACCCTGCAAGATACTAAATACTAGTCAATGCTCAATAAGGAATTATCATTTAATGATTATTATAATTAACGTTTAATAACTCGGTTATTGCATTAAAATTATTTACACATTAGAGTTTTTAATTTCTTGGCAAAGTTCAATTAATACACCATTTGTTGTTTTTGGGTGTAAAAAAGCAACTAGTTTGTTATCAGCTCCTTTTTTAGGAGTTTTATTTAAAACAGTAAACCCTTCTTTTTCTAATCGATTAATTTCTTGTTCAATATTATCAACAGCAAAAGCAATATGATGAACACCTTCCCCTTTTTTTTCTATAAACTTAGCAATAGGACTATCTTCTTTTGTAGCTTCTAGTAGTTCTATTTTATTAGGGCCAGATTTGAAAAAAGAAGTTTTAACCCCCTCGCTAGCTACTTCTTCAACTTTATAGTGAGGTTCACCAAATAGAGAAGCAAATAGTTGATTTGACTTTTCTAAATCTTTAACGGCAATACCGATATGTTCTATTTTATTCATAGGATAAAAATAAAAAATATAGTTTGATATTATAGGTTTTCTAAATCTATTTTTTCAGCCATAATTATAATCACATCCGACCTATTAATTAGCGATAATATTTGAGCAGTAATGCCTTTTAATTGTTCATGATTAGAGCAAAAGTTCCATACCTCATTTAAAAAAACAGTAAAGTTTTCATTTGTGTCATATTTAAATTCTTTTGTTTGGTATATTACACCTAATAATTGATTAATTAAAGATGAAGCGTTATCTAGTTTTGTAGAATAAGCGGAAAATGTTTCCCACAAATCTTGTTGAGCTTGTGTTAATATTGTTGCAGCAAGATGTGCGTATTCCTTTTTTTTGTTTCCATTGGTACTTGGAATAAAAGCTGTTAGTTCACCTCTTTTTACTGAAAATTTAGATGACTCGGGTAAGTTAAGTTCTTGAAGCATTTTTTCGGTATTAAGTAACCAGTCGTTTATACTTCTAATACTTTGAGAGCTTTTTTTTTCTAACTGATTTACTAAGTTGTGAATTTCTGAAAGTTGCTTTTTTATATTTGAAGTTATTTTTGTTATAGATTTCCTCATGGCTATTCAGGTAGTAATTTAGATTCTTTTTCTCCATTTTCATTCTCTGAAGTATACCATTCCATACTTTCTTCGTTTAATGTCATTTTAATTTGAACAATATTTTCGGGTTTAATTTCATTCAATTTATGAGCTTCTACAATAACTTTTGTATTCTGTTTTACTAACTGTCTAGTTTTTATAGAAGGTTTAAGATCTGTGGTCAATTTGTTTACTAAAGAAGTGTAGTCTAGTTTTTCTTTTGAAACTGAAACAAATTTTTCAGCAACTCTTTCTGAAAATTGTTTTAGTGAAAGGTCTTGGTTTTCGGTAGATTTTATATTTCTTTCAAGTTCATCGGTTTCTTTTGCAATAACCGACCGTATGCTTATAGATGTTTTTCTATCAAAAGAAGTGGCTTTTGAAGCGTCTTTTAAAATGGTATAAGTTTTAGAGTTAAATCCAATATTATCTATAGGTTGGTATTCTTTTTCATAACTATTTTCTAATTCACCAATAGCTACAGGAATTGTAAGCTCAATGTTTTTAGCTTTAAAACGAGGAATTGAAAAATGTTTTAATAAATCGTGTTTTGCAAATTTTTCTGCAATTTCTAAAGATTTTAAATCCGACATTAATCGGGCTTCTGAGATGCTAGTGGCTATACCCCCAAGATATTCATTTAAATTGACCATAATATAAGTTTTTAAAAAGAGGCTATCTAAAAAATGGTCATTACGAATGAAATTAAGATTTTTCGGAATGGCGTTAAAAATAATTTTTTAGATAGTTCCTCTTTATTTGTTTGTGTTAAGCAACTGCAGCTATACTGTCTTCAAGCATGTCTAAGATTCTACTTAAACCTTCAGGTAATTCATCATTCACAGCTTTTACTTTTACTCCTAAATTGTAAGTTTTATCAACTTTTACTCCTTGTGAAGTATTACGCTTATAAGAAGCAGAAGCTTTAAAATTCACTATTTTATAGTTAATACCTAGTTCTGCACTAGCAGCAAATTCAGAAGAAACATTTCTAGTTTCTGTTGAGCTTAACCTAGCATTAAAATCAATATTAACTTCATCAATTCGTATAGAAGGAATTGTTAACATTGTTAAAAAAGGCACTTTAATTTCTACTTCGTTATCTAAAAAGTTATTAGTAGTGTTTGTAGAAGGAGGTAGGCCTTCATCTGTTAATTCTTGGGCAGTTTTACCTACATGTGGATTAGGAACTGATTTTTTGTATTTAAAATCTACATAACGTAATTGGTCAACTGTGTTAGGATCATTGTCGTTTTCAAAACCAACTTCTTTAATGAAGTTTACAGTAGCCATTGAGGCAGCTGTTTGTGCTTGAATTGCAGCTTGTAAAGGCCCACCAACATACACGTTAAAATCTAAACTATTCAATTCTGGAACTAAATTTGGCATAATATTTATTTTTTACCTACTCTATTTATTATTAGGCTTTTCGGTTATCGCCTTTTAGTCTTTCGAAATAACTGATGGCAAAATTCAATTAAA
>JBELFC010000205.1:0-4795 GCA_042093175.1 Tenacibaculum sp.
GAGTTGCATGGGAAGTGTTAGACTGGAATAAGAATGCAATTAATTTTTATGAAAGTACTGGGGCCAAAATATTAGATGGTTGGCAAGTGGTACAGATGAAAGAAAACAAATTAAGAGAGTTTATATATAATAGTAATGAGAGTATTTAAATTTGGAGGAGCATCGGTTAAAGATGCAGATGCTGTAAAAAATGTAGCAAGAGTTTTACAGCATGAAGGTACGAAAAATACATTGGTAGTAATATCAGCAATGGGCAAAATGACTAATGCTTTTGAAGCCCTAATTAATGCTTACTATTATAAACAAGATGATTTAAATGAAGCTTTTACTTTTGTAAGAGACTTTCATGATAATATGTTGCAAGGATTGTTTACTAATAAACAAGCAAATGTTTACAGTAAAGTAACTAATTTGTTTGGCGAATTGAGTGGTTTTATGGCTCAGAATAGCTTAGTAAACTATAATTATGTGTACGATCAAATGGTTGGCTATGGTGAATTATTATCTACAACCATTGTTAGTGAATATTTAAAAGATATAGGTGTTTTTAATAAGTGGTTAGATGTTAGAGAACTTGTTAAAACTGACACTAATTATAGAGATGCTAAAGTTAATTGGGAAAATACAGAAGATACAATTCAAAAAAATATAGATACAGATACATTAAATATTACTCAAGGTTTTTTAGGAGGTAGTAATAATGAAACTACAACTTTAGGAAGAGAAGGGTCAGATTATACTGCTGGTATTTTTGCGTATTGCTTAAACGCTAAAAGTGTAACTATATGGAAAGATGTAGACGGAGTTTTGAATGCTGACCCAAGAGTTTTTAATGAAACAAGGTTGTTAAAAGAGATATCATATACTGAAGCTATAGAAATGGCTTTTTACGGAGCTTCTGTTATTCATCCAAAAACAATTCAGCCTTTAGAGAAAAAGAATATTCCTTTATACGTTCGGTCTTTTGATGATTTAAATAAAAAAGGAACAAAAGTTAGCAAAGGAGTTTTACTAAACCCTTTAACTTCTTGCTTTATTGTTAAAAAGAGTCAAATTTTGATTTCAGTTTCTGCTAAAGATTTTTCTTTTATGGTAGAAGAAAATATTAGTTATATTTTTAAAAAATTACATGAACATAAGTTAAAGGTGAACTTAATTCAAAATTCAGCTTTAAGTTTTTCTGTATGTGTAGATGATAAGTACAATAACTTTGAAAAATTTTATAATGAGCTGAAAGAAATGTATTTAATAAAGCCTTATAAAGATGTAACGTTGTATACAATTAGACATTTTACAGATGAGGCTATTAATTCTATTAGGGAAAAAGGAGAAGCAATAATACGTCAAATAAATACTGAAACTGCTCAGTTGGTTATAAGATAGCTGAGAATCGTGTTCTATTTTTTCGTACCTTTGCATTTATGCCAAATAGAAATTAATGGGATTAGTTACATCTAAAGAAATTGCTAAAATTGTAGGAGTTGAGAAGCTTGGTGTTGTAGGAACTTTTATAGGTTGGTTATTAATCAGGATCTTACGAATTTCAGCAATCAACAAAATATATAATAATAATAAGAATAAGTCCGATTTAAGCTTTTTAAATGGGGTATTAGACGATTGTAAAATAGAGTTTGAAATACCTGAAGAAGATTTAAAAAGGATACCTAAAGACGGTTCTTTTATTACAATATCTAATCATCCATTAGGAGGTATAGATGGTGTTTTATTATTAAAATTATTAATAGAAAAGAGAACTGATTATAAAATTATAGCCAATTTTTTATTGCATAGAATAGAACCATTAAAACCCTATGTAATGCCAGTAAATCCTTTTGAAAATCATAAGGATGCAAAGTCAAGTGTTGCTGGTATTAAAAGTGCGTTACTTCATTTAAAAGAAGGAAAACCTTTAGGGATTTTTCCTGCTGGAGAGGTTTCTACATATAAAGATGGTAAATTAATGGTTGATAAACCATGGGAAGATGGAGCTGTACGTTTAATAAAAAAGGCAAAAGTTCCTGTCATTCCTATTTATTTTCATGCTAAAAATAGTAGGTTCTTTTATATTCTATCTAAAATTAGTGGAACTTTACGAAGTGCAAAGCTTCCTTCAGAGGTGATTTCTCAAAAAAATAGAGTTATAAAAGTACGTATAGGAAAGCCTATTTCAGTAAAAGATCAACAACAGTATACGGATACTCCTTCTTTTTATGAGTTTATAAGGAAAAAGACCTATATGCTTGCAAACCCTTTTGAAAAAGCTCCGCAAAAGATACTGTCAACACAAAATTTAAAAATACCTAAAAAAGCAAAAAAAATAACATCTCAAAGATCTTCTGATTTATTTACAAAAGAAGTAGATAAGTTAAGAGATGAAGGTAAACGATTACTTTCGAGTAAGAATTATGAAGTATTTTTTGCAAATGCTAAAGAAATTCCAAATATATTGCATGAAGTTGGAAGGTTACGAGAAGTTACTTTTAGAGAAGTAGGAGAAGGAACTAATAAGCCGATTGATTTAGATAAGTTTGATAGGTATTATTATCATCTTTTCTTATGGGATAGTGAAAAAAATGAACTTGTGGGAGCCTACAGGATGGGCTTAGGTAAAGATATTTTTAAGAAATATGGAATTAATGGTTTTTATATTCAAACATTGTTTAGAATTGAGCCTGAACTTCATTCTATGATGCAGAGTACTATTGAATTAGGTAGAGCATTTATTTCAAAAAAATACCAACAAAAACCAATGCCTTTGTTTTTATTATGGAAAGGTATTGTACATGTAACCTTACGCTACCCTAAGTATAAATACTTAATGGGAGGTGTGAGTATTAGTAATCAATTCTCTGAATTTTCTAAATCTTTAATGATTGAATTCATGAAGTCGCATTATTATGATCCTTATGTAGCTCAATATATTCATCCTAAAAAAGAATTTAAGGTTAAGTTAAAAGATGCTGATAAAGATTTTGTATTTGATGCAACTGAAGCAGATATGCAAAAATTTGATAAGATTATAGATGAAATTGAACCTGGAGCACTTAGGATTCCTGTCTTGATAAAGAAATATGTGAAGCAAAATGCTCGTTTAGTAGCATTTAATGTAGATCCAAAGTTTAATAATGCTATTGATGGGTTAATGTATATAAAAGTTGCAGACATCCCAGATAGTACTGTAAAACCAGTAATGGAAGAATTCCAAGCTGAGTTAGAAAGAAGAGCTACTGAAAATGCTAATAAAATAGTGTAGTAGATTATTAAAAATATAGATATAAAAAAACCTCGGAAAGTTAACTTTTCGAGGTTTTATTTTGTTTATAAAGTTGTGGTTAAGCCTTGGCACAGCATTCCTTTTTACAATCAGAAATAGAAGCTTTATTAGCGGTCTCGTTTTTCTCAGAGCACTCCTTTTTACACTCTTCTTTACAAGCCTTTTTATTACCAACTTCAGATGTTTTATATGTGTTGCCATCAGCGATACCATCAATGAAAGCGATTAAATCTTTTTTGTTTGTTTTGGCAGCATCATATTTTACAACAGCAGTACTGTCATTAAAAATAACTTTAGCGTTAATAACACCTTCTTTTTTTGATAATTTAGAAGCGATTGTTTTAGCACATCCAATTTCACATGTCATACCAGAAATATTAAAACTAGCCTCTTCAACTTTTTTTGCTATTTCTTCTTTTTTATCAGAATTGTCTTTTTTTGCTTCGTTTTTACAACTAACAGCTAAAAAACTAATTAAAGCAAATACAAATATTATTTTTTGAATTTTCATTGTTTTTAATTATAGGATTATATTGCAAATTTATCAATAAATTCATTTTTATGCGTATAAAAGTCGATTTTTGTGTATAAATTGATTAAAAATGGGGAGCCACAAGCAAAAATGGTTGTATTTATTGTTACTTTCTCTTATATGGGGTAGTTCATTTATTTTAATGAAAAAAGCATTAATTGGATTGACACCTATTCAATTAGGTGCGCTACGTATAGTAATTACCGCAGCTTTTTTAATTTTAATAGGGTTTAATACATTAAAAACTATCGAGAAAAAGCAATGGAAATGGGTGTTGATAAGTGCTCTATTAGGTACTTTTTTTCCTTCGTTCTTGTATGCTTATGCTATTTTTGGAATAGACAGTTCAATAGCATCGATTTTAAATTCAATAACACCATTTAATGCATTATGGGTTGGAGCAGTTTTTTTTAGTTTTTCGTTTAGGAAAAATCAATTATTAGGAATCCTAATTGGTCTTATAGGTACGGTTACTTTAATTGTAAAAGGAGCAACTTTAAATCCGGATCAAAACTATTGGTATGCATTATTGCCAGTTTTATCTTCATTTGGATATGCTTTTAATGTAAATATTATAAAAAAGCACCTACAAGATTTAGACGCCTTAGCAATAACTACGGGAAATTTTATTCTGATAATTATTCCAGCATTTTTAGTGCTCGTTTTTTCTGGTTTTTTTACATCGTTTGAATTAAATGCTGAAACGAAGCCCGCTTTAATTTATATTTTCATTTTAGCGATAGTTGGAACAGGTATAGCAAAAATAATATTTAATAAACTTATTCAAATCTCATCTCCTATATTTTCAACATCAGTAACATATTTAATACCTATAGTAGCTGTTGTTTGGGGTATTGTTGATGATGAAGAACTAAGTTTAATTCAGCTTTTAGCTGGTATTGTTATTTTATTTGGAGTGTATTTAGTGAATAAGAAAAAATAAAAGAGCCAAAGTATTGTATTACTTTGACTCTTTATGTTATTTTTAT
>JBELFC010000206.1:0-4778 GCA_042093175.1 Tenacibaculum sp.
CCAATAAAAGGTGTAACTAAAAAATTACTTGGAGGTATATAAGTGTTTGATAATTGTCTGATAACTGTAATATCCTTATTAGCAATACCTACTTCTTCATATGTTTCTCTTAAAGCAGTTTGTTTAAGGTTAATATCAACCTTATCTACTTTTCCACCAGGAAAGCTTATTTGTGCTGAATGCGCACCATTATAACTTGCTCGTTGTGTTAGTAAAAAGTTAGTTTTATTTTGCTTGTCAGGATAAAATAAAGCTAAAACAGCAGCTTTTTTAGGAGATTTTTCTGCAATCATTTCTTCTGTATATTTTCTCCTTAATTCTGGAGCTAGTTTAAATTGAGAGTCTAAACCACCTAAAGGACTATTTTGAAACCGTTGTATTTGATTAGTGAAATCAGAAAAAATCATTTTTTATAGTATTTTAGACAAACATATAGATTTTAAAAGGATGATGCCTGTTTTTTGGCTCGAATTTTGTATTTAAAATACTAATAATAATCAAATAAACATATATGGATAAGAAATATAAGTATAGAAAATTAGCATTGAGTTTAATTTTTGATGCAATTGGCTATGCGTCTTTTATTTTCCCTGGGGTAGGTGAAATTACAGATGTTGTTTGGGCTCCTGTTTCAGCTTTTTTAATGACTAAACTTTATAAAGGGAATAAAGGAAAAATAGCAGCAGCAGTATCGTTTATTGAAGAAGCAATGCCAGGTTTAGATGTTATACCTACATTTACACTTATGTGGTTATATACTTATGTGTTTGCAACTTCTGATGAAAAGAAAAAAACAATTGAAATATAATCAAAACCAAGTGAAATATAGGATAGACCTTGGTTTTGATTATATTTTCAGCTATTATCTCTTCATACTTAAGAAAGAGAAATTATAGCTAAAACCTAAATTCATAAATGTCGAATTTAAACTACCTCCTTTAGCTTTAACATGTCCTAAAGCTCCTCTTAAGTTTAATTTATTAGTTAGTTTATAATTTATACCCATACTAGGCTTTACAATTAATCCTTGACCAGTACTGATTCCACCACCTCCAGCGGCTCCACCTAGTACCTGAACAAAAATAGAAGTGGTATTGTTAAATATCTTTTTTGATTGATACCCTAATCCAACAATACCTTCAGCGTAAGCTCCAGCGTCTCCAAAATTTGCAAAAGAAGTTTGACCAGCTCCATAAATATACTTACTTAAAAAGAAATTAATTTGTAAAGATATTTGATGCATATTTTGATTAATTCCACTAACTCTTTGTGCATTTAAGTATAAGTCTTGTTTTAATATGGTTTCTAAACCTTTAAACTTCCCTTTTGAATAAGATAATGTTTCAGATTTTATACCATCTTTATCTACATAATACTTTATACCAAAACCAAGGGTAGAAGATGAGAAATGAGAGTCTGGACTCATTAAATATCCTTTATTTAAAGTAGCATAAAAGTTATCAAAAAGTTTTTGCTCTATTGAAAGATCAGGATAAATTAAAAACCCTCCTTTTGTATCAACACCACCACCACCACCAGCTCCAATACCAAATTTAGCAAGAATGTTAGTTCTGTTTTTATTCATAGAAAGATGATACCCTCCACCTAGAAGAATATCCATATAACCAGCTTTAATACCATGATAAGCACCGTCAGCTTTTACAAAAAAGAAAATATTATCTGTTAAATATGAATTAAATTCAAACCCTGCTAACCGTATTGTTTTCCCTTTATATGAACCTTTTGTAACTGATAAATTATTTAAATGCATTAGTAAAGATAGTCTACTACTAGGTTTATTCCATTCTGAATTCTTTAAATTCTTAAAAGAAAATTCCTTTTCTTTTTCATCAAAGTTGGATGTTTGAAAAGATAAAGGTACTTGAATAGCTACATTTAATTGACTACCTTTTATAGTTCCTTTGTCAAAAAAGTTAACATAACTATAACCAGTAGAGATTGAAAAGTGTTTAAAATCGTACCCTAAATTAAAGTGAGGTAAAATAAATGCACCACCACCATCAGGAGCATTTGCACCACCACCACCACCAAAATGAACTCCAGTGTCTATAAATAAATGATCTGTTATATTTTTTTTGATACCAGCATTAACTCCTAAAGTAAAGAAACCACCTCTAATACCACCAACAGCTCCATAAAAACCTATTCCAGCATAACTCCATTTATTAATTTTTAAATTGTAGTGTAAACCAGCGAAATCCATATTAGCTTCATTTCCTGGCATTTTTAATGAAAGAAAATCTAATTGACCATAGCCAATTTGCGAAATTTTATTAGGTGATTTCTCTTGTGCGTAAAAAAAATGAACACTCAATGTTATACCTAACACAAGTGTTCTTTTCATTATGTTTTTAAACATATAAAGTAATTGAATTAATTTTTAATGATGAATTTTCTGTCGTTTATTATTTTTATATGATGCTACAAAGGCATCTTTAAAACCAATTTTGGCTAATTCTTTTTTAAAGTATTTAGCTTCATTTAAAGTAGAAAACAAACCTAAAGAATATTTAAAATAACCATTTTTAGATGATATAATACCAGGTATCAGGCTGCTTGAAAGTAATGGGTATTTTTTTGTTTGGAATACTCCTAACTGAACAGAGTATATAGTTTTTCCTTGAATGTTAGAGTCAATTTCATTAATAGTGTCATCTAAATTATCAGTATTTAGTGAAGCCATCTCTTCTTTTTCTACTTTTTTACTTATTCTTTTTAAGCTATCAATAACACGCTTAGCTTCTTTAGCTTTAATTTCTGAAATATTAACTTTATTATTGGTAATAACACCTTTATCATTTAATTTTCCGCTTTTAAATAAGTAGATAACACCTAAAGCTAATCCTAAAAAAAGACCTAGTAAAATATAAATAGTTCTAGATTTTTGTCTATGATGCTTGTATGTTTCTTGAAGCTCGCTTAATTCTTTCTCTGACTCTTCTCTTTTAAGTTTTGCTTTGTCAAAATCTTCCTGCATTAATTGATACTTCTCTTCTTCTATGAATGGCATACCGTCGTTGTTTTTAGTTGATTTTCGACCACTAAAATACAAATCTTTTTTTAGTAGTGTTTTTTATGATCAGTAATTGATATATTGTGGGTTAGCGTATATTGTCATTTTATCGTTTCTGCTAAATCCTATAAGGCATATACCAAACTCTTTAGCAAAATCTACTGCTAATGAAGAACAAGCGGAAACGGCAATTATAATAGGGATTTTAGCAAAAAATGCTTTAGAAACTATTTCATAAGAAACTCGGCCACTTACAAGCATTATTTTTGCACTATTTAAATCTTTTTCTTTTAATAAACTTCCAATACATTTATCAACGGCATTATGTCTACCAATATCTTCTTTACAGCTTAATAATTTTTGATTTTTATTAAATAAAGCACAAGCATGACTTCCTCCAGAAGATTTAAATGTAAACTGTAGTGATGTCATCTGTAAAAACATTTGCTGAATTTGATTAGAGTTTAATGTATATGTGTTTTTTATAGGTTCACCAGAAATTTGAATGTCGTTGATTTCTTTTTTACCACAAATACCACATGAAGAGACGGATAATAAAGTTCGTTTATTTAAGTAGCCTTTACCTATTTTTTCTTTATCAATAGTAACATTTATAATATCATGATGATTATCTTCTTTAGTTGTAATATTAAAAGATAATGGTTCATTGCTTCTGTAAATATCTTCAGCATATAAAAGACCAGTAATTAAATCAGTATCATTATAAGGAGTTCGCATTACAACGGTATATGCTTCTTTATTGATGTTTATTTGCAAAGGAGCCTCTATAACTAGGTTGTCATTTAACTTATTTGAAATGTTATTAGATACTTTTATCGATTGGTATGCGTTTACTTGTGTCATAGAAAACAAAAGTAAATAATAAAAAAAACAAAAATAAGAAAATAGGGTAGGATTAAAATAATTAACTTTATGCCCTGTTACTATAAAAGTAGAGAGATTGATCTATATCTTATTATAATGAAGAAGGTTTTAAGTATTTATATTGTTTTTTTTAGTTCGTTAATTATAGCTCAGGTGAAAGATACATTACCAAGCTTTGTAAATGATTATTACCTTATAAAGAATGGTGATTCATTAATGATACAGCTTAATGAAGTATCTGTATTACCAAAGCATAAGTTTACTTCAAAAGTAGATGTACATTATTACTACTGGTTTAGAAGAAAAGTGTTTAAAGCTTATCCTTATGCTATACTAGCTTCAAAAAGAATAGATAGTCTTAATGTTCGTTTGAATAGGGTTTCTTCAAAAAGAAAGAAAAAGCAATATATAAAAAGAGTTCAGAAGTATCTTGAAAATGAGTTAACAAGTAGATTAAAAAAATTAACAAGAACTGAAGGACGAGTACTTTTAAAATTGATTCATCGTCAAACAGGTAAAACTGCATTTGATAATATAAAGGAGTTACGTAGTGGTTGGAAAGCTTTCTGGTATAATACTACAGCTAATTTATTCAAGCTATCGTTGAAATCAAAATATAATCCAGAACTTAATAATGAAGATTATCTAATAGAAGATGTTTTACAAAGAGCATATATAGATGAGGCATTGATTTATCAAGAGCCCAAGTTAAAAATGAACTATGTAAATATTCTAGCAAATAAAAAAGGAGGGATTAATGTAGAAAAGTATAAAAAAATGTTTGCTAAACAGCGTAAACGAAAGAAAAGACGTAACAGAAGGAAGTAAGTTATTATACTATATAGTATAGATATTACTG
>JBELFC010000207.1:0-4776 GCA_042093175.1 Tenacibaculum sp.
TTTTAAATAACTGAGATTGTGGTTCATTAGGAACTGAATTCAATTTATCATTTGGACGTCTGAAATAAGAGAAGTAATTTTCTCTATTAGCCTTATTCTCTTCGCTAGGATCAGAAAAATCAAATACATTGGAAGAAAAAGCAATCATTGATTGTACATTGGCTACCCATTGATAACCAGCAAATCGTTTGATAATTGGTAAAATATCTCTCTGATAATTCACTTTGTACGAGGTATTAAATATACCATGTTGACACATACCTGGCACAAGATTAAAACTACGTACTCCAACATCAAACATACTATCACTCAAATTAGAAATATTTACAATTTCTGGAGCAAAATCTGGAGAACCAACAATTACCCATGCTTCTAGAGTAGCAGGTGGTGTACCGTCATTAAAAACAATGGTACAATAAACCGGACCATCAGCAATATCATCATGCCAAGTATTTGAACCTCCATAACTAGTAAGAGGCTCATTTCCCCCTGCATTTCCATACCCTCCTAAAACAATTAATCTTCCGTCATCATCTGTTTTAAGATCACCTAATGTTTTAATTGCTGTACCAGAAGTAACTTCTTCAGGTGGATACTGAGATGGATACCCTGGAGGTACATTGCTCTTATCGAAACCAATCTCTTGATTAGGACCACTCACACTTCTTGGTCCTGGATCAATAATTAATGTTTGCCTTTCTTTTTCTGTTTTTAATGATGGGTTTCTAAATTCTACCCCTCGGTTTTTATAACTATTCTCTTCTCCATAAAGAAGGTTTCCTTCTAATTCGCTATACTGATACCAAGCAGCTTTTTTATTTGCTAAATGCACAGTCCATTCCATTAAAGAAACATTTGATGAGTTAGCAGTTAATTCTTTACCATTAGCATCAAACACCTTAAAAAGTTGCCCTTGCCTTCTTACTTGACTTTCGTCATCTTTAAAATTTTTAATGGGTCCTAATTTATTACCAGATGCATCTGCTTCATAAGGAAGACCACCAATTTCATCAGGAGAAAGGCAAAACTGCTTCGTACTATTTCCTAATCGAGCAACCCCTACGGAAGGGCTAATTTTTAGTTCCATAATTTTAGTATTTAGTTAGATCATTTATTTTACTCTCTAAGTTAAACACTAATCATTATGCTATTCTTCTTCTTTCTTTAAACGTATGTTAAATGAGTAAGAGTGTTTTATTTTTTGATATAAAAAACACTCTTACCCTTTTAATAAAATCAAATGCTATACAACCAGTATTATAAAATTTATTGTTTTTTTATTTATTTCCAAGAACCTAATATTAATTTTAATTGAGTAGTTCCTTTAGGAAATGACCCTGGGAATTCTGAAGGAACTTGTGCTCCACCTTTACCTCCTATTGGGTTTTCATCATAAGCAAAACCATATGCTCTTCCCATATAATCCCCTCTTGATGATTTTGTTTTATTTACTATTGGTAAAGTAAATATATTAGTACCATCTACTTTAGTTGTGTGTAAAAAGTAAGAGAAGTAATTTTGAGGTTGGTTTTTAGGATACCAACTTGTTTCTTTTCCCCAATTTGTGGTTGTATAACCAGCTGTTTTTGCTGTTTTATAATCTACAATAGCAATTCCTCTATTTAACGCAGTACTTATTTGATTTTCCAACCCATTAATTACAGTTTGGTTATTGATTGCTTTATTTGATTTACCAGGATATCTAAACGATCCATCTGCAAATAAACCAATTCCTGCAAATGTCATTTGACCAGAAGAGTAATAATATTGTGTTGGTGCTTTCGCAAATTTATACTGAAAAGAAGCACTGTATGCATTACTAGTGTTTAATGTAACCGATACAATTCCTTTTTTAGATTTATTAATTTTAGTAATTCGTGTAATTCCATCTGAAGAACCTCCTCCTGGACTTACATACATACCTACTTTTAATCCTGTATTTAACGGTAAGGGCGTTTTAAAAATTAATTCGTTTCTCTTATTTATACTTCCCATAATTGGAGCTCTTTTATTTCCTTGTTGATAAGAAACTACCGAAAAACCTACAGGATTAAATGCATATAATGTTTCTGCACCACTAGCTGTAAATTTTAAAGCACCATGTGTATTTGTTGTTCCAGGAAAAGTTATTGCTGATACAGGTGTTACTGTATAGTTTGCAGAAAATTTATTTGTTCCGTTTTGCCATATATTCATTTTTAAACTAGTATCTGTAAATAATTTATTTAAAGCTTCATCAAATACTGTTTCTAACATACTTGTTTCTTTTTCTAAGTATAATCCTGGATTTAATAAGGCAGTTAAATCTTTATTAACAGAATAACTAAGAGGGTTATAATAAGCTGCTGTTGGCTCACCTTCCTTTATTAGTTTTTTCATAAATGGTTTGTAAGCTGCTGTAATATTTTTAGCTGTAATATTATGAGGCTGCCCTATTCTATCAAGTTCATTTCCACTTTTATCCTCAGCAATAATAGATAATGGAAAGAAAAAACCATCAACTGTAGAAATATCAATAAACAAACCTTTATTTTTCTTAAATGTAGCTTCAATATAATTATACTGTGGGAAAGCATTTTGTGGTGGATTATTTACTTGAAAAACACTTGTCCCAAATTTTTTGTATTTAAACCCTAAGTTTTTATTGCTTGTTTTTGTTGAATTATCTTTGTATGTGACAGTAGTGTCTTTTATAAAAAAATAAATTCTTGCCCCAACTAAAGGGTTATTGTTAGATATTTTAATAGTTTTTAGCTCTTTTACTAATTCATAAGATTTTACATAGCCACTATCAGAAGGCATTTTTTTAAATGTTCCTTGTGAAGTAGTCGTATTTAGAGTTAACATTTTTTGTGAACTTGTACTATACCCTAAAACATATATTTTATATTTTTTATCTAAGCCTGTTAAATTATCTAAAGAAATAACATAGGTACTATCAGGCTTATCGCTTTTATAAGTAAATTTAGAAGACTTAGTTATTGTTGAAAAATTTGATTGCACCTCAACCTGAACACCTATTTCTTTAGATACATGAGGAGGGTTCGTAACTGTAACTATTGTATCTGTAACTGATAAAGGTACATTTCCTGCAGATCCAAATTTCACATACGTTGTACCAGAAAGGTACTTTCCTTTAATGGTTATTTTTTTCTTTCCTTTTACAGAAGTTGAATTTGGACTTACGGTGTTTATTTCAGGTAGTTTATATTCATAAAGTATAGAGCTGTACACTTTTTTTGCGTCCTTTTTAAATTCAATGTATACTTTATCCATAGAAGGTGAACTAATAGCTGTTGTTATGAATGTGATAAGAGTTTCAGAAACAACATTGTATTCTTTTACAGCTCCATGTTTTTTAAAATAAACACCAACAATATTATCTTTAATAAATCCTGTTCCTTTAATTGATACAACTGTATTCCCTCCTAAAGACCCTGAAGTAGGGCTCAATGAAGTTATTGTTTGCGCTTTTAAATGGACCGTTACTAATAATAAAACAACTATTAATAGTAGGTCTTTGTAGGTTGTTGTTTTCATATTTATTCGCAGAAGGTTTAATTTTTAGAAATTAATAATTATTTACTTATAAAAACACACCTATTACCAATTCAAAGTATATTTTGTTTTGTAATCATTATTCTTTGTATCATATTCATAAACACCCCAATGATGCTCATAAGTACCTGCACCTATTGGTTTAGTATCTTCATCATACATTTCGAAAATGAAACAAGGTATTTTAATCCCTGGTTTGCGTGGTGTTCCATTACCACTTGTACAGTGATTAATTAAATTTTGATTAAACAATTGTGCATTAGAACTAGTAGCAGAAGGATATGTGGCTACTGGTCCTGTTGGCCAACCTGCTTCTCCTATTACAATTGGTAAATCACCATAACTGTTATTACCTAAAGCTACATATAAAGCATCATACATTGCATCAAAAATATTTTTGTAGGTATATTTACCATCTGGAACCCATACTTTAGATTCTTTTGAACCTTTTTTAGCGTTATCTGCTTTAAATAGGCAATAATCTAAAGAAATACTTCGTTGATTATTTTGTGTAATAAAAGGATATACATTTATCATGAATACTGAATCATCAGCTTTCAAAATAGCACATACATCTAAAATGATACTTTTAAGTCCGCTATTAAATGATCCTGCTGAAGGTGGATACGAACTCCCCATAATAGCATAATTAAAAGGAACAGTTACTTTAGTAGAAAGTCCTTTTGCTTTAATTGCTGCTTTAATATTTGTTAGTGCATTTACCAAATATGGTGAATATGCATTATTCCACCAACTTCCTAAAGGTTCATTTCCAACACAAATCATTGGAATTGTAGCTGAATTATCTGATAATACTTTTATTATAGCATCAATTGTAGTTTTGTCTTTATTTGCACATAGCTCTAAATCACCGTTAGGTATATCTACTAAAACTTGCAATCCTTGTGTAGCAAAAGCGCTAATGCAAGTTGCTTGATTGTAGGTAAACATTTTAACAGTTCCAACTCCTGTTGCTTTTATTTGTGAAGCTGCCGTAGCTGCACTTACTTGTTTTCCTGAACTTTGAAATGTATTACTAAAGTTGACCCCTACCGTAGTATTAAAAATTGAATTACTCATAAATAATTAGCTTTTTGAATTTTGCCTACTCTACATAGTTTTCAGCTTCCCCCTAGATTTGATTATCACATTTTATAATGACTTGTTATCAAATCTACATACTAATTACATCACTTTCTTTTTAATTTCTTTAAGCGT
>JBELFC010000208.1:0-4774 GCA_042093175.1 Tenacibaculum sp.
GTTGATGAAAAGAATGAAATATCTATTCAACATTTACTGCAAGTTGGTAATCCTAAAAAACCATACATCGTAAAACACTGGAGGCAAGATTGGGTATATCAAAACAGAGATTTTTACATGTTTAATGGAGACAATAACTGGATTTACGAAAACAAATCTAAATCTGAAGTTAAGAAACAATGGACGCAAAAAGTATATCAAGTAGATGATAGTCCTCGTTACGAAGGATCTGGTACTTGGGTCCATGTAGATGGTAAAAGTTATTGGGAAAGCACAACTGATGCTCCATTACCTAGAAGAGAATACACTAAAAGAAGCGATTATAATGTAACTGAAAGAGGTAACAGACATGAAATAACAAATTACGGTTGGGTTCATGACCAAGACAATAAAAAAATAATTAGAAAAGAAGGTGTAAAAGATATTGTATTAGCTTCTGAAAAGGGATATAACACTTATGTAAAAGTACCAGACAGTAGATGTAAAGGTGCTCAAGATTGGTGGAAGAAAAATACTAATAAATGGCAATTAGTTAGAAATAAATGGAATGAAGTATATGGAAGAAACAACAACTTATCATTAGAAAGTAAAGTAAAAAACAAACCATTATACAAACATTTATTCTCTGATAAAGTTACCCAAGAGAAAGAAATAAATGAAGCTATTGAATCTTTTGTAAAAAAGTAATTCAAACAATACATAAAACCTACTAAAAAACAAACAATGAGATTTATATTCTCGCTACTACTAGCCTGTACATTTGTACAAATAACATTCAGTCAAACAACACTAAAAGGTACTGTAAAAAATGAACAAAATGAGGTAATCCCTTATGCTAACATTTATATAAAAGGAACACAATTAGGAAGTGAAAGTAAAGAAGATGGTAGCTTTATTATTAAAAACATACCGCATTCAACATATACTATTATTGCAAGTGCAGTTGGTTACACTAAATCAATAAAAGAAATTGAACTTAATAATAGTAATGTAAATATTACTTTTATTCTTAAGTCCGACACTCAATTAGATGAAGTTGAACTTTTTGGTTCAAGAAGAAAAAGAGCAGAAAAACTAGAAACATTAACTAGACTCCCTTTAGCTCCAAATGAACAATTACAAAGTATTTCAGTTTTATCACATAAATTAATTGATGATCAAAATGCTATAACATTAAGTGATGTTACTAAAAACGTTGCTGGTGTATACACTTTTGCTACTTATGGTAACATTAGAGAAAGTATGTCATTAAGAGGTTATAGAGGTATTCCTTTACTTAAAAATGGTGTTAGAATCAATTCAGATTTTAGAGGAGTTGGAGTTATAACAGATATGGCTGGAGTTGATAACATTCAAGTTTTAAAAGGTATCTCTGCAATAAGTCAAGGACTTGGTGGTGATTTAGGCTCTGCTGGTGGTGTAATAAATATTGTTACAAAAACCCCAAAATTTTATAGTGGTGGTGAAGTTAGCTTACGAGCAGGAAGTTTTGGACAACTTCGCCCAACTTTTGATTTTTATGGTCCATTAGACAAGAAAAAAACTGTTGCTTTTAGAGTTGCTGGTTCTTATGACAGAGCTGATAGTTATAGAGCATTTGTGAACTCAGAACGTTTTTATATAAATCCGTCATTAACATGGAAGCCAAACGAAAAAACAACTATTGTTTTAGAAATGGATTATATGGATGACAGCAGAACTCCAGATCAAGGTACAATCAACTTAGGTACTTATGAAGTTAATAATATTCTAAAATTACCCAATAATAAATTTATAGGATTTGACTCTGATAGAAACAACACTTTAAATACGACGTATGCTATACGTTTTGACAGAAAAATTAGTGATAAAATGAGCATTAAAGCTGGTTTATTTACTTCTGATTTACAAACATATGGCGAAACAAGCTATGCTTTTCAAGGAGGCGGAAGATCTGGGTTACCAGTTTTATCTACTACGCAAAGGTATAGAGAATATTACGCAGGAGGTAGAAGCGACAAAAACAGTGTTCTTCAAATAGATTTAGTTGGTAAAGATATTCAAACAGGGTTTTTAAAGCATACATTTCAAATAGGTGTAGATTATAGAAATACTGAATTTGATAATACAGCCTATACAACAACATACCCTGGAACCAATAATTATGTTGACATTATTGATGTTAATCAACCAATTAACAACACATTACCTTCTGGTATTAGTTTAGCTGAAAACCCAGCAAGAGCTACAGGGTCAAAAACAAAGTCATATGGTTTTACAATACAAGATAAAATTTCATTAAACCATTGGGCTGATGTATTTTTAGGACTTCGTTATACTTCATTGGAAAGAACAAAAGGAAACTTTTTAGGTAGAAGTTTAACTGGATCAAAACGTGATAATGCTTTTAATCCTTTAATAGGTTTTAATATAAAGCCTACTGAAAACATAATCCTTTTTGGTTCTTATGCTAACAGCTCAAACCCTATGACATCTTTTTACAGAGATATTAATGGTAATGAATTAGGTACTGAGCGCTGGGATCAAATTGAAACAGGAATTAAATCTACTTGGTTTAACAATGCACTGCGTTTTAACCTAACTACTTTCTTTACAAATAGTAAAAACCTAAACCTACAAGCATTAGATAATGCAGGTAATTTCTTAGGGTATTATTTAAAAGGAGGTGAAGACACTAGAAATGGTATTGAAGTAGAACTAATTGGTCGTGTACTTCCTAATTTAGAAATTATTGGTGGGTATTCTTATTTAGATGCAAAATACAAAGATCATGTTTCATACTACTATAATTCAAGACCTATTAATACTCCTAAACACACTGCTAACTTTTGGGCTCGCTATGAGTTTCAAAATTATTTAAATGGACTGTCATTAGGAGCTGGAGTATATTATTTAGGTGAAAGACCTCACAATGTTTGGTCTAGAAACTATACACATACAGGAGTTGTTCCTGATGCAAAGCCTTTTGATTTAAAAGCGTACACAACAGTAAATTTTCAAGCTTCATATAAATTTAACAGAAGCTTAAGTTTAGATGTATTTGGGAACAATATATTTAACGCCATAGGCTTTAATGCGTATCGTACTGTATATTTAAATAGAATTCAACCTGCTAGTTTTGGAACAACGCTACGTTATAAATTTTAATTAAAGAAAAATGTTTAAAACAAAATTAATATTCGCTTTTATTGTACTTACTAGTGTTTTAAAAGCTCAAACTAAAAACGAATTTTTTGACAGAAAATTTTGGAAAACTAATCCAACCATTGAAACTGTTGAACAAAAAATAACTGAAGGCAACAACCCTACAGCATTAAATCCGTATGGATTTGATGCTGTTGTCTATGCTATTTTAGAAAAAACATCTAATAAGGTTATAAAACACCTATTATCTAAAAAAGGAAATGATGTTAATAAGCTAACCCACGATAAAAGAACCTATGTTTTTTGGGCTGCTTATGCAAATAATGTTGAATTAATGAAGTATTTAATAGCCAAAAAGGCACGTATGGATTTAAAAGATTCTCATAATTTTTCTGTTCTTACATTTGCTGCTGCCACTGGTAATAAAAATAAAGAAGTTTACGAACTTTGTATTAAAAATGGCATTGACATAAAAACGGATATTGATGAACATGGTGCTAATGCACTACTTTTATTACTACCTCATTTAAAAGACCTTTCTTTACTCGATTATTTTATTTCAAAAGGAATAAGCATTTCAAGTACAGATAATGATGGAAATGGTGCTTTTAATTATGTAGCTAAAAATGGAAACAAAAAAATGCTAGATATTTTAATAAAACGAGGATTACCATATAAAAATCGTAACAAAAACAATGGTAATGCAATGTTATTAGCTACTCAAGGTTCAAGAAATGGCTATAATT
This sequence comes from Tenacibaculum sp., assembly GCA_042093175.1. Lineage (GTDB taxonomy): Bacteria > Bacteroidota > Bacteroidia > Flavobacteriales > Flavobacteriaceae > Polaribacter. The sequence goes on from JBELFC010000208.1 coordinate 3,891, forward strand.
CATTATCCTTTTTTAAGTATTTAGAAAAACTAGAAATACAAGCTAATGTTACTAATAAACAAGGAAAAACTCCTCTTCACAATTTAGCTTACGGCAATAAAGACATTGAAACTTTTTCTTATTTTTTAAATAAGGGAGTAAATGTAAATCAAGAAGATAAAAATGGTAATACCCCTTTAATTAATGCTGCTGGAAGAAATTCATTAGAAATTGTTGCTCTTTTAGCTAAAAACACTAAAAGCGTTAACCATAAAAACAAGAAAGGAAATTCAGCCTTATCAATGGCAATACAACGAAACTCTTTAGAGGTTGTAGAGTATTTAATTAATAATAAAGCTGACGTTTTGGTAAAAGACACCAAAGGAAACTCTTTAGCCTATTATCTTGTAAAAAGTTACAATTCTAAAGACCCAAAAGTTTTTAAAAACAAAATGAATATTTTGATAAACAATGGTGTAAACCTTAAAGAGCAACAACAAAACAACAGTTCTTTATTTCACATTGCTTTAAGTAAAAATAATATTGATTTACTAAAAGAAATTAATAAATTAAAAATTGATGTTAACGCAAAAAACAGTGAAGGCTTAACAGTATTACATAAAGCTGTAATGCAAGCTAAAAACACTAAGATTATAAATTACTTATTAAGTATACATGCCAATAAATCTATTACAACTGATTTTGGAGAAACAGTATATGATTTAGCGAAGGAAAATGAAGTATTAACTTCTAAAAATGTAGATTTAAACTTTTTAAAATAATTATGAAAACACAAAACTTTAAAAAGCATATTTTAATATTTGGAATATTAATTTTTAGCCTATATAGCTTTACTAAAACAACTACTAGTACTACTTACAAGTGTATGATTCAAATGAAAAATT
>JBELFC010000209.1:0-761 GCA_042093175.1 Tenacibaculum sp.
ATTACGGGTTTTATTCATTAAAAAACTTAAAGTAAAAAGAAAAAATAAAGACATTCCTTTTCCTCTAACTAAAATAGATTCGGTTGACATTATTATTATGAAAAAAATTATAAAAAGAACTGAATGATTTGGTGTTTCTTTTATAAAGTAAAAAAGGAGGTATATAAAAAAAAGGAACCCAAAAATTCCTAAACCAATCATAAAATGTAAAAATTGATTATGTGAATTTATAGGATAAAAATGAATATATCCATCATTTTTTATTTTATTAGATATTTTAGTAGTTACATTTTGTATGCCAATACCTAATAAATAGTGCTGTTTAAATTCATTAATAGTATATTTGGTAACTAAATATCTTCTATACATATTAAGCCAAGAGTTTTTTATAATTTCTTCTTTATCATTCTTAATACTAGATTTATAAATTGTCATAATTTGTTTTGTTCCTTTCGTAAACCTAGCAGTTTTAGTAAACAAAAAAAACAAAGTAAATACTGAGAGTCCCAGTAAGAGTATTTTTTTATAAAATGAAATAGATATTTTTTTAAATGTAATTATAATAACAATAACAATATTTGCTATCAAAGACATCCTAGCTCCAATATATGTTAATATTATTAAAAAGCATAAAAAAATAAAAAAATCAATGGTATATGATAAGTACTTTTCTTTATTTAAAAATAATATTAATAACAAAATATTTGCTGAGCCAACAAACATACCATAATAAACATGTGTTAAGTTTAAATACTTTGAAA
>JBELFC010000209.1:771-4755 GCA_042093175.1 Tenacibaculum sp.
GAAACAAGTATTGAAGTAATAAAATATTTAATCGATTTAATAATAGAAAAACTAAACCCATTCTTTTTGATACAAATAAATAATAAAGGTATTAATAAATAGTATAAGTAGATATCGATTCCTTTTAAATATGGTTTAAAAATAACTGTGCTTAAAACAATTAATCCGAATAATATCAAAACTAGTTTTTCTGGATAATATTTTTCAACTTTATTATTAATACGCTTCTGTTTTTTTTTAAAAAAAAGAAAGAATAATAACAAACTCAAAAGGATAATTTTATTCAATTCATTAGAAAAAATAGATGAATATATTAAAAGATAAAAAAAATTGTAAAAAAAACACTTCTCACTAACCATCCCTTTTTTTAGTCTAAAAAATTGAATTGTTGTTAAAAACAATACAATAGGTAAAATAAAAATATTAGTTCCCAAAAAATTAAATGACACAGCTACAAAAAGCACCAAAGTATAAACATCTACTTTAGTATTAATGAAAAAATTATATTTAGTATTAATAATATTACTCAACTTTCTTTTTTTTAGAATCTAATGAAAAATCTTGATAATATAATGCTAAATAAATTATTGGAAAAAAACCCATTTTATGCCTAATAGCTGACCCTAAATCTGGTTCAAAAATTCCCTGCACAATAAAAAAAGAAAACAATATATAATAAACCCATAATTCATAATTGTTTTTCAATCCTTTTTTAAAGCTTTTCTCATATCTAATTAAAAGAATTATAAAAAGTAATGATTGCCATAAAACAAAAGCAATGATTTGTGGAGATAAATAATGCTTCAAACCATTTAGTGGCAAGTTAACAGAAAAGAAACCATAAACTATTCCAAAACTTTCTCCATACCAAGATTCAGTATTAAGTGGTGAAATTATCATCGAATTACTAGCTTCTCCATTCATTCTTAAAGCATTGTAACTTTCTCTAGTTTTTTGAGATATGAATTCTCCTTTTATAACTCCATAACTTAATGATACAAAAACAGCAGTCAATAACCCATAAAAAATAGTTGCTAGTTTTTTCTTTTTTATATTTACTTTACTAACAAGGTAAAAAATAACACTTAAAAAAGCGACTAACATATAATATTCCCTAAAAAAACTACCGAAAACTATTAGTGATAATAACACAAAAATTATATTTTTTAACAAGTTATCATTACTTTTCTTTAAAAGAAGAGCTATAAAAGTAATACATAAATAGTTTATAAATTCTTTGGTTGGCATGCATAAAAAAACAGCTATCATAATAAAACTTAAATAAGTTAATATATTTTTCACTCTTAACTTATCAAAATTTTTAGGCACACCTATTTTATAGGTCAGAAATGCTACTATAGAATATTGTATAATACCAATTAACGAAAAATGGAGTTCTTTTAATCCTGTTATCTTATAAAATAAAATTGTAAAAGGGTAACTACCTCTCCAACCTAATTCTTTATACTTATCATATAATATTATTTTAGTATCAAAAAAGAAACGTTCCGGTAAAACAAAAACCCCAACAACAGAGACAAATAACCCTAAAGTTATAAAAAAAGCAAAAGTAAGTTTTGATTTATTTACAATGATTCTCATCTATTATAGACCTTTTATATTTAAAAATTAAGAAAACAAAAGTTTTTCTATTTTCATAGAAATTGTTTCCCAAGAAAGATTTCTTTTCTTTTCTTTTAATTTTTGTTTTATTTCTTCACACTTCTTTGAATTACAAAACGCTTCCTTTATTACCTTCGCTAAGTCAAATTCATCCACATCGCTCCAAAAACATTCATCATCATTTAATTGTTCTGAAAACCCTCCAACCCTAGTACAAATCATTGGCTTTTCAGAAAAAATCCCTAATGCTATTACTCCAGATTGCGTTGCTTCTGTATAAGGCAATATTAATATGTCTGCCCAACTTAAAAGAGCTCCAATTTCTTCTTCTGAAAGATATTTATCAATAGTTTTAATTTTTTCACTTTTTAAAGTATTAAACGAGTACGTACTTTTTCCAGCAATTATTAACTCATCAAAAAAAAGTGAAGATTTGACTGCACTATTCATTAACATTTCAACACCTTTATACCTATCTATTCTGCCTAAAAAAAGTAGATTTTTAGTATTTACTATTTGTTCTTTTTCTACAAAAAAAGAATTTTCTATAATAGGATGCGGAATTATATGACTTTTTTTTAAGTCATTATATTTATTCTCAACTAATCTTTTCACATAACTTGTTAGAAATATAAGCTCTGTTGCATATTTTAATCTTATATACATTAATCCTTGAGTTATAATATTTTTTTCACCTTTATGAAGAATACCGTCATGCACAGTAAAAACTATTTTTCTGTTTAATATTTTAAATAGTAAAATAAATGGCAAGTCCCAAAAATGCTTATATGGTAAATAAAGAACACTATACTCTTTATATATTTTAGGCATAAAAAATATAAACTTAATAGGGAAATATATTAATGTATTTAAAATAAAGGTAAACTTATTTTTATATGTCTTTATTTCAATCGCATTAATTAATTTTCTTTTTTGAATTCTATCTTTAGATACTAATATATCAAAATTTTGATTTTTTAATCTTGAACTTATTTCCTCTCCATAAATAGGTAATGACCCAGTTCTTCCTAATGATAAAATCAATATCTTTTTCATAACTACGTTACCTAATAAACACTTTTAAACTGTCTTTTTTATAAACAATTATTGTTGCTAATATATTCCAAAAAAACAAACTACAACTAAAGGCTATCGCAGCACCCTCCATACCATAAACTGGAATTAAGATTCTATTTAAAATAAAATTAATGACAACAGAACATATTAAAATATTTTGAAAATATTTCTGTTTTCCTGTCATATTTAAATAAACATTAACACTTCCAAATAAAGTACAAATACCTTGACTGACAACCATAATTAATAAAGCTCTGTTAGATGATTTATAGTTATTTCCAAATAAAAACAAAATGTCCTCAGAAAAAAAAACAATCATTAGTATTAATGGTAAAGACAAGAAAAAAATTAACCTAGAGCTTTTTTTTAACAAGTTTTCTAGTTCTAGAAAACGTTTTGACTTGAACAGCTCAGCTATTTTTGATGATATGTTAATGTTAACAGTGTTTATTATCATTGATAATATTAACACAAACTTTACGGCTACACTATAATATGCTACAATTTCATCACTTCTATATTTCTTTAAAAAAATTATATCTATACTTAATAATAAGAAAAAACCCATGCTACTTATTGCCATAGGGTATGAAACTAAAAAAATTTCTTTTGTAAAAACATTTATTTCCTTCTTATTATTAGGTATATCCTCCAGTTCTTTAATCTTTAAAAAAGATAATATTGTTGAGATAAAACCTACTAAAACAAATGAAAGTAAAAAAAAAGTAATTAAGTACTCTTCTTTATTTATTACAAATAATATTATTGCGCTTAGAAAAAAAGGAACATATTTTATTACATTTCTAAAAATTTCAGAAACTATAATCAAATCAAGAGCTCTAAAAAACTCTGTATTTAATATTGTTAAACAATAAAAAAACAAAACACATACTCCATTCAAAATCAACACATAAGCACTTTCGTCTTCAAAAAAAGTAATAATCAATTGTTTTGCTACAACTATTACAATTGCTACAATTACAGATGCGATGAGTATAATTTTCATCATTCTAAAATATATATTTTTTATCTCTGTTAACTTGCCTTTACTTTTTAACTTTCCAGAAAAATACAATATAGAATGGTCAGTCCCTAATAAACATAAACTACCTATTACTAATATAAATGATCTTACAAAATCATATTTACCAACAATTTTAGCCTCGTAATTATTTGTTAAGAATAACGTTAAGCCAAATAATAGACAAACTCCCAAAACTCTAAAAAAAATAACTTTAATTATTTTATATGTGAAATTATCTCTTCTCATTGTTTTGTTTATAC
>JBELFC010000210.1:0-3247 GCA_042093175.1 Tenacibaculum sp.
AACTAGGTAGTAAACTTCGTGCTCCATACATGACTTTGTCTTTTATGGCGTTGCTAGTTATTCCATCTTTAAAATTATCTGATAAAGGATTATTTGATGGAAACACTTTCAAATTCACTTCTCTTGAAGTAAAATAGAAAAGTAAAAGCTTGTTTAATTTATAAGTTAAACAAGCTTTTTATTTTTACCAATTTAAAAGGATTCCTTTCCCTGCATAAACCTTACTTCCAAGCACCTCAATATCTACATTATAATTCACAGTTTTATTAGTAGGATCGGAGTTTAAAATTATTTGTGTCTTGCCTGCCCCCAAAGCCCCACTAATTTCAACAGGTAAAGGATCCATTAATTCTAAAACTCTAGTTCCAATTGTAACTCCCACTAATTTAGCAGTAACAGTAATTTTCTCTTGAGTTAAATCTAAATTATAGGTAAGTAATAATGGTCCAAATTCTCTTGAACCACCATGTTGACTTGATAATTGCTCTATGTTTACTGGATAATTTGTAGCTTGCTCTGACATAATAATTAGTTTTAAAGTGTTTATTACTTAATTTCTTTTTAAAAGTACCCTAGCTATTTAATACTTTAGAAAAAAAGGGAACAAAAACATAAATTTTATGCACAAGAACACAAAAGCATAGAACTAATTTCATGAAGTATCTAATATTATTAAATTACCTACTAAGCTTATATAAATACAACATGCACTACCTTATTAAATTATCAATAAAATGAATATTTTAAAAATATAATAATACTTTAGTGCCACAAAACTACATTATGAAAAAAATAAATCTTTTAAGTTTTTTAGTCTTAATTTGTTTAACAAGCTGTTCTGACTTAAAAAAAGAAGAAAAAACAATTAAAAAATATGCAGAAGAGCCACACTCTTTTTCAAAACCTAATCAAGCGGTTATTACGCATCTGAATCTAGATATTAATGTTAATTTCAATTCAAAACAAATTGAAGGAACTGCAACATATAATATCACTAGCAATGAAGCTTCCGAAATTATCTTAGACACCAAGTTTTTAGAAATTAAAAGCGTATTAGCTGATGACAAAAATGTAAATTTTTCTTTTGGAGACTTCAATAAACAATTAGGAAAGGCTTTAAAAATCCCTATTACTTCAGATACTAAAACTATAACTGTACATTATAATACTACTAATAAAACAGAAGCTTTACAGTGGTTAACACCTCAACAAACTGCAGATAAAACTGATCCGTTTTTATTTACACAAGGGCAAGCTATTTTAACCCGTACTTGGATACCAATACAAGATAGTCCGCAAATTAGGGTTACCTATAACGCAACTGTAAAAGTACCATCATCATTAATGGCTGTAATGAGTGCCGAGAATCCTAAAGTAAAAAATGAGGATGGTATTTATACATTTAAAATGAAACAAGCTATTTCTCCTTACCTAATAGCACTTTCCGTTGGGAATATAGAATATAAAGCCGTTAGTAACAGAACAGGTATTTATGCAGAGAAATCTGTATTAGATAAAGCACATGAAGAATTTTCAGACATGGAAAAAATGGTTGCTGCTGCAGAAAATTTATATGGTGATTATGACTGGGAACAGTTTGACGTTATTGTTTTACCTCCAAGTTTTCCTTTCGGAGGAATGGAAAACCCTCGTTTAACATTTGCAACTCCAACTGTTATTGCAGGAGACAAAAGTTTAACACATTAATTGCTCATGAGTTGGCACATTCATGGTCTGGAAATTTAGTTACGAATGCTACTTGGGATGATTTCTGGTTAAATGAAGGATTCACTGTTTATTTTGAGCTACGCATTATGGAAGCTTTATACGGAAAAGACAGAGCCAACATGTTAGCACTTATAGCTAAACAAGATTTAGAAGATGAGCTAGAAGGCTTTAAAGATTCTCCTGAAGACACCAAATTAAAATTGAACTTAAAAGGACGTAATCCTGATGATGGTATGAACAGCATTGCTTATGATAAAGGGTATTTATTTTTAAGAACTTTAGAAGAAACTGTAGGTAGAGAAAAGTTTGATGTTTTTTTAAAAAATTATTTTAAAACTCATGCCTTCTCAACAATGACTACTGAAAAGTTCATTACTTATTTAAATGCAAACCTTCTTGAAAAAAATCAGGTTAAATTTAACACAGAAGAATGGATTTACAAACCTGGAGTTCCTAAAAACCAATCAATAATCACTTCTAATAAATTTAGTAATGTAGAAAAAGTGTTATCTGAGTTTATTAACAAAAATAGCATTGATGCTACTATTACAAAAGACTGGACAACACAAGAATGGGTTCACTTCATTCGTAATTTCCCTAAAGAAATTACAGTAGAACAATTAACAACACTTGATACTACCTTTAATTTAACAAACTCAACAAACTCTTACATTGCTATGGTTTGGTTTGAAAAAGCTATAACGCATAATTATAGAGGTAATAATGTTGATGCTATAATTGAAGCTTTTTTAACTAACGTTGGTAGACGTTGGTATGTATCAACTATTTTTAAAGCGTATAAAAACAGTAACAAAGTAGATGAAGCATTAGCTATTTATAAGAAATCACGTGCTAACTATCATTCAGTAACCGCAAATACTATTGATGACATGTTAGGTTACAAAGAATAATACCTAGTTTAATATTACAAAAAAACTCAGAATTTAATTTTAAATTCTGAGTTTTTCTTTACAGTAAAACGTATAAACTCACTTTATATATTGTTTACTAATTTCCGTTTTTTCTTGGATTTAAAACTCCAGCAGTAATAGTATAAATTGGACCCTCTTGAGCAAATCCAAAAACACCATATTCTCCACCTTCATAAATTTGATTTTCTCTTTCTCCAAAAGGCACCTTTGCCCAATTTATAACATCTGTTTCAGAAACAGCTATTGTTTTACTAGGATAAGATGGATCAGTTGGGCAAAAAATTTCAACTGTAAAGCTTCCTTCTAAACCATTTTCTGGTATTAAAAACCAAGTTGGAGTTGCTGGTGCTTGTTTCCCTTCTTGTGGAGGTATTGGTAAAGCAACATTTTCATTTACTGGGAAAGATCCTTCACGTAATGATCCGTTGCATACACCTACAATTTTGCAACATAATTTATCTCCATCTGCTGCTCCTGGATCATTTTGACTTAATACTGATAATTGAAATACTTTTGACATAATTTCTATTTTTTAGTAAATTAAACTGTCTAAAAATTGTCTTTGCAAATAAAATGAAGTCATCTTA
>JBELFC010000210.1:3347-4712 GCA_042093175.1 Tenacibaculum sp.
CTTAAATCTTTTGATGTACCTCCCTCTGGTTGATATGTACCTGAAAAAGTTCCATTTTCACTTGCTTCTACATTGATATCTAAATCTACTGCATGAAAATTACCACTTTGTATATTACATATCTCATAACTTTCGCTTCCATTCACAGCAAAAAGAACAAGTTGATTATCACATTTTGTTATGTTAATTGTATTTGACATAATTTCTTTTTTGGGTTAGTAATTAAATTCGAAAAATTGTAGTTAACTATTATTTCTGATTCAAAATTACTTTAGAAATACCCTAGAAATATAAAAAATGGAACAAGGCTAGAGTTCTTTTCCACAAAGGAAGAAAAGTATGGAATGGAGTATTAATTATTATACGTTTTACACTTTATAGTTTGATATAAATATCATCAATGATGTAAAATTAATTTGTTAGCTAACCAATACCAATAGATTGCTTCTTTCGTACCTCAATCGCAATGACTTTTTTATATTTTCGCAAAGCTTTTAATCCTAAAATGTATTATTAGGAACAATTAAGATGTTATTAAAAGACAAATTCACACCTACAATGAGATTTTAGCTGGCACTATTTCAACGTACGTACTTTTTTTATTATATCTTTATAACGCTCACTTAAAGTAACATGATGATCGCCTTGTAATAAAATAAGATTATCAGAAGGAACAATTTCTAGTATTTTCTCCATGTTTACAATGAAGTTTCTATGTGTTCTGCAAAAAATAGACGAATCTAATAGCTTTAAAATTTTAGTTAATGAAATTAGAATAACAAACTTTTCTTTTTCTGTAATGATATTGCAGTACTTCTCTTCAACTTCAATGTAAATAATATCAGAGAGTAATACCTTTTTTAACGACTTCCCTTTTTTAATAAACAAGTAATCGCTACTTATAACAGTATCTTCTTCTTCGTCTAAAAAAACATCATTTTGGTCATAAAATTTTTCTACTGCCATTTCAATAGCATATAAAACCTCTAACTCATTAAAAGGTTTCATTAAATAATTAAATGGTTGAGTTAATTTCGCTCGTTCAAAAATTTGACGATCTGTAGAACTAGTTAAAAAAACAAATGGTTTTGTTGCTTCAGGAACAATACTAATGGTTTCAGCAAAAGAAATACCATCAGCTACCCCATCTAAAAAAATATCTATGATAACAATATCAACCTTTACCTGGTAAAATTTAGTTAATGCTTCTTTAAAGTTTCTAGCAACTCCAGTTATTACATAATTATTAGCTTCTAGCACTTTAATTAAACGATCACTTTCTGCTGGAGTATCTTCTATAATAAATACATTAACATTATCCATTATCTTGTTTTTTAGGTAAAGATACAATCATTTTTGTACCTA
>JBELFC010000211.1:0-4647 GCA_042093175.1 Tenacibaculum sp.
GTATGATTCATAGTCCTAATATACCAGTTTTCAGAAATCGAAAAGGAGACTTAATTAAAAACTATACTAGTTGCGGTTTTATAACCTCAGCAGCTGTGAATAAAGGCGTAATAAAATTAAAAGAGCAACATTTGTTAGATTCTATTACCGATATAATGGATTTAAGAATTGAAAAGATGTTGTCTATATGTGCTAAAGAAAACTATGAAACATTAATATTAGGAGCTTGGGGATGTGGAGTGTTTCAAAACGACCCTGAAATTATCGCTACTTTATTCCATAAGCATCTAACTAACAGATTTAAAAACCAATTTAAGCATATTGTATTTGCTATTTATGCTAAAAACGATAAGTATATAAATGCATTTAAATCTGTGTTCAATAAAGAAATTTGCTATGAAAATTAATTTAATTCAAGGGGATATTACAAAAATAAAAGTTGATGCAATAGTAAATGCAGCTAATTCCAGTTTATTAGGCGGTGGAGGTGTTGATGGTGCCATACATAGAGTTGGTGGACAAGCTATACTTGAAGAATGTCAAAAAATAAGAAATAGCCAAGGAAAATGTAAAATTGGAGAGGCTGTGATTACAACAGCTGGTAATCTTCCTTCAAAAATGGTAATACATACAGTTGGCCCTGTATACAATGGTGGAAAAAGGATTGAAAAAGAGAAAGAAAATTTAGCCAACTGCTATGTAAACTGTTTGTTACTTGCTAAAGAGAACAACTTGAATACAATTGCTTTTCCTAATATAAGTACTGGTATTTATAAGTTTCCAAAGCAATTAGCAGCTGAAGTAGCCATCAAAATAATTAAAGATAATCAAATACTAGACGAAGTTACTTTTGTTTGTTTTGATGATGAAAATTATACTATTTATAAAAAAGCACTGAATAATGAATCAAATAAAATACATCAAAGGAGACGCCACTAAACCCATTGGAAATGAGAATAAAATAATTGTTCATATATGCAATGATATTGGTGGATGGGGAAAAGGATTTGTACTGGCTATTTCTAAAAAATGGAAAACACCAGAAGAAGAGTATCGTTCATGGTTTCAATCAAAAGAAAATTTTGAATTAGGAGCTGTTCAATTTGTAAAAGTTGAGAACAATTTATGGGTTGCTAATTTAATAGGCCAACACAAAATTAGAAAAGATAATACAGGCACCCCTCCTATTCGATACAGAGCTATAGAGCAAGGATTAAAAAAAGTACAAGAAAAAGCAAAAGAATTAAACGCTTCTGTTCATATGCCAAGAATTGGTTGTGGACTTGCTGGTGGTTCATGGGATAAAATAGAGCCAATGATCAATAAAGAACTTAGTCCCCATGAAATTCCAATTACCGTATATGATTTTGACTAAAGAAAAAAAACAATGAATGAAAAAAATATAAAAAGAATAAGTAAGTTTTTAAGTTTACTATTAAGACATCAACCTGAAAAAATTGGATTACAATTAGATTCAAACGGATGGGCAGTTGTCGAAGAATTACTTCAAAAATCAAGAAAGCACTGAGTTCGTTTTACTATAGATGAATTAGAAGGTGTAGTTGTTAACAACGATAAAAAACGATTCACTTTTAATGATGATAAAACAAAAATAAGAGCGAATCAAGGGCATTCTTTAAAAACAATAGATCTTGAACTAAAACCTGTTCAACCTCCTGAATTTTTATACCACGGAACTGTTGCGAAATTCATGAACGCTATTCATGATAATGGGTTACAAAAAATGAGCAGACAGCATGTTCATTTAAGCACAGAAATAGAAACTGCTATGAAAGTTGGGAGTAGAAGAGGAAAACCAATTATTTTGACTGTTAAATCAGGAGAAATGCAGTCAGAAGGATACGAGTTTTATCTATCTGAAAATAATGTATGGCTAACTGATAGTGTTCCCTCTGAATTTATAGTATTTAAAAGTTAACGACTGTGAAAAAAATTGAACTAAGTTCTGATGTATTCACCATTGAAAACTTCTTCTCTGAAAATGAATGCAACAATTATTTAGAGCATTATGAAAATATAACATTTGAAGAAGCCAAAATTTCTATTGACGGTCAACAAATAATAAATAAAAATATTAGAAATAATGATCGTTTTCTATTCTTTGATAAAAACCTAGCCAATAACCTTTGGACAAAAATTCAAGAGTTTATCCCTCAAAAAGTTGGGTTTTATAAAGCATTAGAACTCAATGAAATGTTTAGAGTCTACAAATACTCACCTGGACAACGTTTTAAAATGCATATTGATGGTAGTTTTAAAAGGAATTTAAACGAAGAAAGCTTATTTTCATTTCTTATATATTTAAATGATGACTTTGAAGGAGGTGAAACTGAATTTAGGAAGCTATTTACCATTTCTCCTAAAAAAGGAACCGCTCTTGTGTTTAAACATCGAATGAGACACGAGGGTAAAGAAATAGTTTCAGGTATAAAGTACGTACTCAGAACAGATATAATGTACAAACGAATTTAATATGAAAACATTTGTAATAGGTGATATACACGGAGGTTTAAAAGCTATTCCACAAATTTTAAAAAAGGCCAATATAACAACCAAAGATACACTCATTTTTTTAGGAGATTATGTAGATGGATGGAGTGAATCTGCACAGGTCATCGATTTTTTAATACATCTAGAGAGCACTCATAAATGTATTTTTATTAAAGGAAATCATGATGTTTATTGTGAAAATTGGCTCAAAGAAGGTACCAGTAACCAATCTTGGTTATTCCATGGAGGTACTATGACTATAAAAAGTTATGAGAGGTATAATTCAGATCAAAAAAGAAGACATCTAGATTTTTTGGAGCGCATGAAACTCTTTCATATAGATGAGCAAAATAGATTATTTATCCATGCAGGATTTACCTCAATGCACGGTCCTTATCAGGAAGTTCATCAATCTAATTATAACTGGGATAGAACACTTTGGGAAATGGCACTTACTATGGATAAAAGAATTAAAAAAGACTCCTTACTATTTCCTAAAAGGTTAAAATTATTTAAGGAAATTTTTATTGGTCATACTCCTACTACCCATTATAATGTTATGGTTCCAATGCAAGGTTGTAATGTATGGAATATTGATACTGGTGCAGCCTTTAAAGGACATCTAAGTATTATGGATATTGATAGTAAAGAATATTGGCAAAGTGATAGAGTAAAAAATTTATACCCTAACGAACAAGGAAGGAATTAAATTATGATATATACCTCAACTAATAAATTACCAAAAAAAGAAAAAGGAAAAGAATATTGTTTTTTAGCAGGAAGTATTGATTACCATCTACAAAGTAATTGGAGACAAGAAATAATTAATAAAACTGGAAGTTCAGTCCATTTTTTTGATCCTACTCGAATTGACCATAATGAATTAAGTAATTTTAAAATGAAAGAGCATATAAAATGGGAACTAGACGCACTTCATATATCTGATAAAATAATACTAAACTTTTTACCCAACGCTAAATCACCTATTTCTTTAGTAGAATTAGGAATGTATGTTTCTACTTCCAAATTAATAGTAATATGCCCGAATGAATTTTACCAAAGTCGCTATATTAAAGTTCTATGCAATAAACATAAAACATCAATTTTTAATACTATAAATGAAGCTGTTCTATATTTAAGTAAAAACTATGAAACATACAATTAAAAGTATACAAAACACTGGAAAAACAGTAAAGTATTTATTCTTTTGGGGACATCAACCTAACAAAGATGGAAGCATAGGTAAAAGTTGTTTTAGTCAATGGTGGGAAGCTGAATTTACTGTAGAAAACATTACCTATAAAACAGCTGAACATTATATGATGGCTGAAAAAGCAAGGTTATTTAACTGTGAAGAAATCAGGCAAAAAATTATTGAATGCAAATCTCCCGCAGCTGCAAAAAAATTAGGGAGACAGGTAGAGAACTTTAACTCCGATATTTGGAACAGTCATAGATTTCAAATTGTTGTAAATGGAAATTATGCAAAATTCTCTCAAAATTTAGCACTAAAAGAATTTTTAATACAAACAAAAAAAAGAGTATTAGTTGAAGCAAGTCCTGTAGATCCAATATGGGGAATAGGCATGGCAGAAGATAATGAAGTTTCAACAAATCCAAAAAAATGGAAAGGCTTAAACTTATTAGGTTTTGCACTTATGGAGGTTAGAGATACTATAAACAGTTAAAATAACAACCAATTAATAGTAGAAACAAATCAATTTGCGTATATTTGACACAAATAAAATTATTTAACTATGAATCCATTATTATACACAGACGGTTACAAGGTAGACCACAGAAGACAATACCCTAATCAAACAACTTTAGTATATTCAAACTGGACTCCTAGAAAAAGTAGAATTGAAGGAATTGATAAAGTTGTTTTTTTCGGATTGCAATACTTCATAAAAAAATACATTATCGAAGAATTTCAAACAAATTTTTTCAATAAGCCAAAAAACGAAATTTGTAAAAAATATAGTAGAAGAATAAATAATTATTTAGGAGAAAACTTAGTAGGCATAAAACATATAGAAGACTTACATGACTTAGGATACATTCCAATGGTCATAAAAGCATTACCTGAAGGAGCTGAAGTTCCAATAAGAGTTCCAATGTTTACTATGTATAATA
>JBELFC010000212.1:0-4458 GCA_042093175.1 Tenacibaculum sp.
TGTAATCATTTATTAACTATAAATAATTATACAAAATGAGAACTATATCTATAATTTTATCTACTATTTCCTTAGTACTTATAATTGGTTGCAATACAGTTAGAGAATCAAATTCAAATTCTAAAAAAACAAAAAAAATGGAGAGTAAAAATTTAAAAAACACAGCAAAAAAAGCTCAAGAAGCTTTTTTCAAGACTTACAATAAAGAAGATATTAAAAAATACTTTTCTGAAAATTACATTCAACACAATCCTCACGTTCCAACAGGTATTGAACCTATACTCGATTTTTTACCAGTACTAAAAAAAGCTGGAACTACCAGTAAAACTCATCGTATATTTCAAGACAACAATTATATTGTAATGCATAATACTTATAATAATGCTGAAGTTTTTGGTGCCAAAGAAGTAGTTACTTTTGATGTTTGGAAAATAGATGAGGGAAAAGTTACCGAACATTGGGATGCGGTGTCTCCTATTATTAAAAAAACAACAAGTGGAAGAAGTCAATTTGATGGAATGACTGAAATTACCGACCTAAATAAAACGCAGGAGAACAAAAAAATTGTAGAAAAATTTATTAATGATGTTTTATTTGGTAAAAACCCTAATAAAATAACTAAATATATTAGTACTGAAAAATACTATCAACATAATACAAATATTGCAGACGGATTAGACGGACTTGGAAAAGCTATTGATTATTTAATTTCTCAAAATGACATGTTTGTATACAAAAAAGTTCATAAAATTTTAGGTGAAGGTAATTTTGTGTTAACTATAAGTGAAGGTGAATGGCATAATAAGGCACATGCATTTTATGATTTATTCAGGTTAGAAAATGCTAAAATTGTTGAACACTGGGATATTATTCAAGAAACCCCTGAAAAAATGGCTCATAACAATGGACTGTTTTAAGTTTTCCGAAACATATAAACCCTTAAAAGGTTTATATGTTTCATTTTTATAAAAACTTTTAACTAGAATTACAAAAAATAGCACCTAGTAATCAAAAAAATGTCTCATAATTTGTGCTTTTTAATGTAAGTTTGTCTAGTAAAATTTAGAACTACCTATGACAACTTTGTTAATAAACATCAAAGAATTAATACAGATTCGTGAAAACAATGTAAAAAAAGTAGCAGGTAAAAACATGAATGTTTTACCTACTATAAAAAAAGCTTTCTTACTCATTGAAAATGATATCATTATTGATTATGGAAGTATGGAAAACATTCCTTCTACTTCAGATAGAATTATAGATTGTGAAGGAAAAATGATTTTACCAACTTGGTGTGATTCTCATACTCACATTGTTTATGCAGGTAATCGAGAACAAGAATTTGTTGACAGGATTAATGGCTTAAGTTACGAAGAGATTGCAAATAACGGAGGAGGTATTTTAAATTCTGCTAAAAAACTACAATCAACTTCTGAAGAAAATCTTTACAAACAATCTTCAAAACGTTTAGAAGAAGTAATTGCTTTAGGAACTGGAGCTGTTGAAATTAAATCTGGCTACGGATTAACTGTTGATGCTGAATTAAAGATGCTTCGTGTAATTAAAAAGTTAAAGGAAAATTATAAGCTACCTATTAAAGCTACCTTTTTAGGAGCTCATGCTTTTCCATCAGAATATAAAAACAATAAAGAAGGCTACATTAATTTAATTATTAATGAGATGTTACCTAAGATTGCAGAAGAAAACTTAGCTGAATTTGTTGATGCTTTTTGTGAAACTGGTTATTTCTCAGTTGAAGATACCGATAGAGTTTTAACTGCTGCAAAAAAATACGGTTTAACCCCTAAAGTACATGTTAATCAATTTACAACTATAGGTGGTGTAGCAATGAGTGTAAAACAGAATGCAATATCTGTTGACCATTTAGAGGTAATGAATGATAAAGATATTGAAGCACTTCAAGGATCAGAAACAATGCCAGTAGCACTACCTTCATGTTCTTATTTTTTAAGTATTCCTTATACACCCGCTCGTGATATTATAAATGCCAATCTTCCATTAGCTTTAGCTACTGATTTTAATCCAGGGTCAACACCTTCTGGAAACATGAATTTTGTTGTAGCCACAGCATGTATTAAAATGAAAATGACTCCAGAAGAGGCTATTAATGCAGCAACAATTAATGGTGCTTATGCCATGAATTTAGCTGATAAAGTAGGAAGTATTACTAAAGGAAAAAAAGCTAACTTTATTATTACTAAAGAAATTCCTTCGTATGGTTTTATACCTTATAGTTTCGGTTCCAACTTAATCGATTCTGTATATATTAACGGTGAAAAAATATAAAAATGCTACATCTTTTTACACAACAAGCAATTGCTAATTTCACTAATACTAGAAATGGTGAAACTAAATTAGGAGAATGTGTTTCTGTAATTAATTCAAAAAAAACATTACGAGAGGAATTAAATAATTCACCAACAAATTTTGTTATTCTTGGTATACCAGAAGATATTGGTGTTCGTATGAATGGTGGTAATGGTGGTGCACATACATCGTTTATTCCTGCTATAAAAGCTTTTTTAAACACACAGCAAAATCAATTTATTGACGGAAATAAAATACTCGTTTTAGGATATTTAGATTGCTTAGATGATGTCATAAATTTTGATAGTGAGGATAGAGAGAAAGGTGATTTATTAGTTAAAAAAATTGACCAAGAAGTATCTAACATTGTACAGTTAATTATTGAATGTGGTAAGACACCAATTATAATTGGAGGTGGCCATAACAATGCATATGGGAATATCAAAGGACTGTCAGAAGCTAGTAAACAAGCTGTAAATGTTATTAATTTAGATGCCCACACTGATTTACGTCGTTTAGAAGAACGTCACAGTGGTAATGGTTTTTCTTATGCTTTACACGAAAACTATCTCGATAAGTATTTTATGTTTGGTTTGCATGAAAACTATACTCCTCAATATGTTTTTGACATGATTCATAATAACATGAAACTAGAGTATAATACTTTTGAAGAATTAGAAGTATACGCAATTGCTAATTTTAAAAATGAATTACAACGTGCTATAAATTTTATTGATAATAAACCTTTTGGTATTGAAATAGATTTAGATTGCGTTCAACATTTCCCTAGTAGTGCCATGACACCTACTGGTTTTACACCTCAGCAAACAAGGCAGTTTGTTTATAGTTTTGCTAAAAACAACAATGCTTCTTATATTCATATATGTGAAGGTGCACCTAGCGTTAAAAACGAGCCTACAGCTGCTGTACAAGTTGGTAAATTTATTAGTTATTTAATTTCAGACTTCATAAAGGCAAAAGAAAATTAATTAACTTTTATAATCAATGTCGTTTTTTTACTATACTTTCTTTTATTGCTAAATTATTTTTGACTCATGGAAAAAATTATAATAGCACAAATAACAGTAAAAGAAAATCAAATAGCTACCTTTTTAAAACTAGCTAATAAAATGGTAAAAACAAGCAATCAAGAAGAAGGATGTATCACCTATCAATTATTAAATGACGTTTATAATAAAAGTAGCTTTTTATTTTATGAGAAATATCAAAATGAAGAAGCTGTGAAACTACACAATACATCTTTTCATTTTAATGCTTTTTTAAATGATATTTCTTCTTTACTAAGTAAAGAGCCTATCATTAATATTTATTAAAAATAAACGTGAACAAAAAGTATTACAAACCATCAAAAAACCTATCAGCTTATGTTGATAGGTATTTTATTTGTAAACAGTTTGAAAAGCTTCCTTTAATTCTACCCGGCACAGGATTAGAATTACTTTTTCATATAAATGAATCATTCAATATTAATAACCAAGTATTAAGCCGAGCACATATTCTTTGCCCAAGAGAACCCTTAAAAATAAATACTAATTCTAAGGTAAATTACATTGCTGTTCGATTTAAAAGTGGTGCATTTAGACACTTTAGCCCTATAGGGCACATAGAAATTATAAATAGATATTTATCAGTTGAAGATTTATGGAAAAGTTCTGGTAAAACACTTATAAGTAAACTACAAGAAGTATCAGAAATTAATGATAAAATACAATTGATTGAACAATTTTTAATATCAAAATTATCAAAACATCAAATTAAGGAAACTACTAATTGGGATGGAGTTATTACTTCTTTATATAAAAACTTCAACACTATTAATTTACAAGAATTAGCTTGCAATACCAATTTAAGTTATCGTCAATTTGAACGAAATTTTAAACAACACTTTGGTATTACCCCAAAAAAGTTCCAACGTATTACTCGATTACAAAACACTGTTAAACAGGTTCTTTTAAGTAAAAACACTCATTATTTACATACAGCCTTAGATAATGGATATTATGATCAAAGTCATTTTATAAAAGATTTCTATTTACTTTCTGGTACTAAACCTTCTAAATACTTTACTGTAGATAATTTTGAAAACCATTTTTATTATAAGTCTTTTGT
>JBELFC010000213.1:0-4449 GCA_042093175.1 Tenacibaculum sp.
TTCCCTCTCGGGTAGTTTCACTTAGTTTCCTTAGTTGTTGTGTGTTGATTGTTTTGCCATAATGCTTTGCAATTATCTTTATACACGTTGGGCCACAATCTTTTGCCTCAGTTTGTTTATATGTTGGGAATTTCTTCAAGTGAAAAATTAAGTTCTATTATTAAAGTATATGAGGAAAAAATAATATTCCTC
Organism: Tenacibaculum sp.; assembly: GCA_042093175.1. Lineage (GTDB taxonomy): Bacteria > Bacteroidota > Bacteroidia > Flavobacteriales > Flavobacteriaceae > Polaribacter. The sequence continues at coordinate 193 of JBELFC010000213.1, forward strand.
ATATACCAATTAATCTAAATATTATTGATTTGGCGGAGTTTCTTCACCACAAGGCCTACAAGCTCCCCATCCACCAGATCCTTTATGACCTGTGTAATTTCTACATGTACCTGGAGGACAAGAGTTCGCACCTCCATTAATTTGTTTCTGTTCAATTTTATTTAAAGTTTTCCCTAGTTTTAATAAATTTTTCATAATTGAAATTTTAATAAATTATATTTGCAATGAACATTTAAAGACACTCATTGTTTGCGTCTATTCTTCGCGAAAGAGTATTGTTTAAAAGACAAAAACTTTGTACAAGAGTTTTGCTTGTTTAAATAATTAACTAAACTGTTTTTTATATTTTTTTATTCATAGAACATTCTTCAAATAATTCTTCAATAAAATAAATTAAATCAGCTCTGTCATATTCTTTAGGAAATGACTTACCGCTTATAAGTATTTCTGGAGTAAAATTAATTTCATTGTCTATGCACCATTTTTTTTCACTCTGTAAAATGTGTAAATAAATATCTTTCTCTTTTGTTTTTTTCCATTTTTTTTTCCATTTGACAGAAGAAAATTCTTCATAAGCATCATCCATAGCTTTTAAACATTCTTGACTCCCTTCTTTTTGATATATTTCTAGTAATCTAGTTGTTATCTCTACAGCAGTTGATTTTGTGTCATTTATATCTACATTAAACCGGATTATAATTTTAACTTCATTAGAAAATGATTTTAAAATATTTTCAACTTGCTTATGTAAAGGTTTACAATGACCACAGAAAGGATTTGTAATGATTACTATTTCTAGTTTTGAACTTGAATTACCAAGCACAATTTCTGGCACCTCTTTTAAGTTAGTTACTAGTTTTTTAGATGAATTTAATAAAGTGAAGAAAAGGTTGAAATTTCTTTTGAATCTATAATAAGCAATCTTTGTTTCCTTATTTTCATTATACTCTTTTAGCCTTGGTTTTAGGAAATTCCAAATAAGTAGTATTGTTAAAAAACTAAACCCAATTATTAATATGTTTTCAAAAGAATGAATTAGTTTTAAACTACTTTTAAAGAGAGATAAAAATGCCTGAAACCATAAAAGACCGACAATGCTTAAACATAAAAAGCACCATTTCTTTATGATCTGATATTGATAATAAATCGAATACAACGTAACTGGTAAAACAATAATACTAATGAAGTGTAAAATGTCTAACGGAGAATTTTTTAAGACCATAAAAAAAGCAGAAATTGATAACACTAAAAAATAGAGTAAACTAAAATCACTTAACTTATACTGCTTAAAAACCGTAGCTCCCTTAGAACTTAAAACAGCATCACAATCTTTTTTATCATTTGTTCCTGAACAAAAAGTATTTCCTATAAATGAACTAATTCCTATTTCTTGTTTATAAATAGAAATACTTATAAAAACACCAGTTAAAGATGTTAAAAAGAATAGCGAACTTAAAAGATTAGGTTTGGAAATAACTAAAACAAAAATTGATAACAATACTAAAAGTGATGTTAATATATAGTTTAATAGGTTTACCTTTTGTTTTACTTCTGATGATTCTTTTTCAACAGCTACAATTATGCCTGTAAATTTTTTTAAGAATTCTGTTTCTGAATATTTTTCTTTTTCTTTTGTTGAAAAAAAAATGACATAATCTATTTTTTTTTTAAGAACTGTTACTATTTCTTTACCATTACTTGTTTTTATTTGTGCTAAAAAACAATTTGGTAACTCTAAAAGAGTTTCTATATTTTGTGGTACTTCTGCTGCAATATTAGTTATATTAAAGTGATCTAATACTCCAGTAATAGCATGAAGACTTGGAAAAGAAGGATGGCTTTTTATCTGAAAATCTAATTCTGCTTTATCAAAAGCAATTTTATTATTATTAAGTAATAATCTAACTAGGTTTTGCATCTACATCGTTTTTTATTAATGACTCAAATATATGTTCCTTGCTCGTGAGAAAACAAATTCTTTATCTTTAAATTTATAAATTTGATACAGTTGTTTGTTGTTTTAATGTATTGATAATTAATTGTTTATGTTTTGTTTTTTAAGGGCCTATATATTAAGTTTGAATGTTTTTCATTTAAAGTAAGAGAAAAGAAATGTGAACATTAAGTATAGTTATCAAAAATTTACTATTATGTCAAATTTATAAATTTGACATAATAGTAAATTTTTTTAAAACCTTGTTAATCAGTATTTTGTGTTTTTTTTGGGTTTTAGGCCCTATTTCATCAAGTAAATCATATTCCTTTTTTGAATAAATTTGGATTAAACAATAAACTTTTAATATGATGAACTTAAAAACATTAAAATTTAAAAAAATGACCAGAGAGGAATTAAAAGCGATAAACGCAGGTACTTTACCTGACTGTGAGCCAGGAAAAATTGGTCATCATAATGGTACAGAATGGGTTTGTGTACCAAGTGGGTTTTGTTCGTGGGAGATACCTAATGACGGTGAAACCACTCCTGGTGATAATTCTGCTAATGATTGGTAATAAAAAAATTAGTTATTTTCTAAGTTAGCCAAATATTGTGATGGTGTAACTTTGAGTAATTTCTTAAAGTTAGAGTTAAAAGAGTTTACACTTTTATAGCCTGCTTCTCTAGCCAAGGCTTCAATAGTATAGTTTTTAAGGTTTTTTTGGTTATTAAGTCTTTGAACTATACTATTTATTTTTAATCGATTACTGTATTCTACAAAACTTATATTCATATAATTATTCACAGTTTTAGATAAATAACTGGAGTTAGTATTTAATTTTTTTGCTACCATATTTAAACTATAACCAGAATCCGTAAACAGAGCTTCCTTTTCTAAATTTTTAAGTTTTTCAATAAGTTTTAAAGCATTTTCATCTGTTAAACTTGAACTTTTTGAAACGATAGCTTCTTTAGATATACCCTGTTGAAGCCATAATATACGTTCGTTTAATTTACTAATGTTTTGTTTTGTCTTATTGTTTTTATAGATAAAAGATGCCATTAATAGTAATATTGTAATTACTAAAGCTATAGAAACATAAGAATATAATCGTTTTTGTTGTACTTGGTTTTGATACTCTTTTTTTAATTTTTTTACTTCAAGCTTCCGCTCTTCTATATGCATTTTATTGTTTACACTTAAGTCAGAACTATTCTTCTTATTTGAAAACGTATCAGAATTTGTTATATAAGCTTCAAGATTCGTAATCATTTTGGGTAGATCTCCTTTTTGTTTGTAAATTTTAGCTAAATAATCATAGCAAAGTGCTTTATTCTTTAATAAGGGATATTGAGACCAAACATCTTGTTCTATCTGATTTTTAAAACTAGCTTCTGCTTCATCTAAATTATTAAGGTAATAATTACACGCAGCAATTTGAAAATGCATTTGGGTTATCTTCTTTTTATTATTATTTTTTAGAAATAATTCTAATGCATTTTTATAATATATAATAGCGGTATCAAATTTATCCTGATAAAACTCTATATCAGCAAAATAAACTTCTATAAAATCATCATAAATGTGTATATCATATTCTATAGCAAATTTTTTAGCCAATGAGGTATATTTCTTAGTGGAGTCTAGATGATTCTTTTTTTTTTCTATAAAACAGGAGTTTATATATCTACTTGAGGCTTTAGCAAGTTCTTTAAGGTATTGTTTTTTTAATTCGTAATTTGTCGAAAAATTGGGTTGCTCTTTAAGTCTTTTTAAGCTAATTCTATTTATCTCTAAAGCTTTAAGTTTGTTACTAGACATAGAATAGATTCTTCCTTGAGCTGAACGTAATTTATTTTCTAATATAAAAGAACATTGGCTATCACAGGTATTAAGTGCCAAGCTTAATAAGGACAGAGCCTTATCAAATTTATGTTTTTCGTTATTTGCCTCAGCCATCAGATATAGGATATTCCCTTTTACCTCTCTATCTATTAGTGTGTTGTATTTGTCTAATAAAAACGTGGATTTATTAAATAATTCGTTGGCATTTTTATAGTCTGCTCTTAAGCAATTTATATATCCTTTACCTGCATAACCGAATGCCTTTTTCTCATAGTTATTACTATTGATTAGTTGATTACAAAATACCATGGCATTACCTTTATCTTCTGATTTTAAGTTATAGTATTTAGATACAAAATCATGACCTTTATATTGAGCCAACAAGAGTTGACAAGACATAAAAACTAAAGTGTAGAGTATTTTTAGGTAATATGATTTATACATTTCTTTTAAATACGTTTTTATTTTTGAGATA
>JBELFC010000214.1:0-4428 GCA_042093175.1 Tenacibaculum sp.
TAGTATTATTATTTATCCATGTTAAATAATAATACCCAGCTTGAAAAGGAATAACTAACTCTAATTTTGGTGATTTGACTCCGTTTATATCTGTATATACAATTTCAAAAGTACCTTCAAAACTATTTAAGGTGTTTAGTTTGGTTATTCGTGTACCAATACCAAATCCTTTATTAATATTTTTATTCTCAGAAAAAATCCATTCAGCTTTAATACCAGATTTTGTTTCGGTATAAATAACGCAGCCAATATCGTTCATGACTTTCTTTTTATTCAGTCAGTAAATGTAACCTTATTTTTAGTAGCCTTATGTAATGATTAATTAGAAACTTATTAACTATTTTTGCATCATGAATGAATTTCAACAATTAAGAGATACTTTAAGTCAAAGCATTTTAAATGCAAATTTTGTAAAAATGACTTTAAGTAAGCCAATAAAGAAGAGTGATGGGTTACCAAATGTATATGTAAGATTGGTAAAGATTAAAGGAGCAGAAGTTTTGCAGTTTACTTATCATTATACTACAAACGATAAGGTGAAAAACTATACAATAACTGAAGCTTTATCTGAATTAGAAATTTTATTACTAGATAATTTTAGAGCAGCTACGTTATTTACATTAAAAAATGATTTATTAATTTTTATTTCTAAAAAGAAAAAGGTTTCATATAAACTTAATGCCCCAAGTTTTAAAAATAAGTTACCAGATACTCACGATAAACCGAAAGAGCGTTTAGCAGAGGCAGGTAAGTATTTAGAGCATCTAGGTATCACTGATAAAGAAGGAAAGGTCATTCATAAAATGGCAGACAAGTATCGTCAGATAAATAAATATTTAGAAATTATTGAAGGCCTTTTAAAGTCAACTAAATTACCAAAGCATATTAATATTGTTGATATGGGTTCAGGTAAAGGGTATTTAACATTTGCTTTGTATGATTATTTAGTGAATCAGAAAAAGTTTAATGCTACTGTTACAGGTATAGAGTTACGTAATGAATTAGTTAATTATTGTAATGATGTAGCAAGGAAGAGTGAATTTAAAAATTTATCATTTGTAGCACAACCAATTCAGGAGTATGACAATAATAAAATTGATATTTTAATAGCGTTACATGCTTGTGATACAGCAACTGATGATGCTATTTATAAAGGGTTGTCAGCAAAGGCTGAATTAATTATATGCGCACCGTGTTGTCATAAACAAATTCGTCAACAAGTTAAAGGTAAAGAACAAGAAAGTCCACTTTTAAAATATGGAATATTTAAAGAGCGTCAGTTTGAAATGGTAACTGACACAATTCGTGCACTAATTTTAGAAAAGAATAATTATAACACTAAAGTGTTTGAATTTATAAGTAATGAACATACACGTAAAAACGTAATGTTAGTAGGGAGCAAATCATCTAAAAAGACTGATACTTCTAAGATAGATTCTAAAATATTAAGTTTAAAAAACACCTATGCTATTGAAAAGCATTATTTAGAAACATTGTTATAATCAACTATTCTAGTTTAATTTGTTCAATTAAATTTAGAGTACTAATAAATATAGGTTGTTGGTTCATTTTACTTTTTAGCCAAGCATAGAAGCTCATAACAAAAATATCTTCTTGTTTAGCTCCAATAAACTCAAATGAACTTTCAACTTTATTAAAAAAATCTTTCGTAGTAATAATTTGGGGGTTTTTATAATAAACTTCTACAAGTTTTAAAAAATTGATAACTCTAAACTGTTGTATGTTTTTTAAATAGGTATAATGTTTTCTTTTGAAACTTAATAATCTTGATTCAAATAAATCAATGTTTCTTAATTCTAGGTGTAATAAAATTTCGATTAAGTTTTTCTTTATTGTCCATTCAATCCCATTTTTATCAATATACCATTTATCAGAGTGGTAGAATTTTGAAAATAATTGACTTGCTTTTTTTAGTTGATTATTTTGAAAATAAAACATGATTAAACTTAGATGAACATCTAAGGCAGTTTTAGTTTCGATATTTTTTTTGGTGATGACATTCTCTAAGATTTGTATGGCTTCATTTTGATTATTAGTGTAGTTCTTATTTAAAGCTAAAAGAAGTAAATAATTAAACTTAAAATTGTTGTAGTACTTTTTTTTGTTTAATAGCATATAAGTATGCATGAGATTTAAATAATGAATAGATTTTTCAAAATTTTTATTTCTAAATAAAGTATTAGCTATTAGGTAAAGTATCCTGATATGATAAAATAGTTGTTTTTTATTTTCTTTTTTATTTTCTAGTTTTTTATAAGTACTTATTAAAAATGATTCTACTGATATAAAATCTTTAGTAGCAAAAGCAGAAATACTAACTATAGTTATTAGTTGATATAATGATTTAAATGACATTGAGTCGTTAATACTAATATTATGCTCTTTAAAAATAGAACTAGTTATTGTTTGAAAGTCTAGAAGGTTTCCATTTTCATGATTAACTTTTTTTAAATTTTGTCTAATTTTAGCATATACTATATTTAACTCTTCTTGAAGAAGTTGGTTTTTCTGATTCTCTTTAAAGGATTCAATTATTTCATTAATGTTAATGGTTGAAATTGTGTATGCGTATTGTATTTTAGTGTGATATATTTCAGTTAAAATTGTAAAAAGTTGAAACTCTCTTGCTACTAATTCTGCTTTATCTAGTATTTTATATGCTGCTTTATAATTTTTATGCATAAAGAAATCTCTAGCTACTAAAATATATTTCACTAATTCTATGTCAGTAGAATTTTCACCTTGTAATTTATTGACGGCAATAAAATCAATTAAAGAATTGTATAATCGTTGTTTAAGTGTATAGTAAGCATCTTTTTTTAAGCTACCATATAATGTTTCACATATAATTTTTGTAGAAGTTTCACCTTTTAAGATGAGTTTAAATAAATCAACATTTTTAGTGTCTTTTCTCTTGTTCTTTTTTTCTAAAAAAACAATGAATTTTTGTTGTTCATCTGTAGAGAAAGAAGAAATTATTAGTTCAATATTAGACATTATATAGTTGGTTTGTAATTTGTTTTAATCAGTAAAAATAGTATTAATTGTTATTTTTGTTTAAAATATATCAATAGTTTTTGTGTGATTATGTTTTTTAAAAAATTAGATCAATTATCATTTTTGTAGCATATTTAAAAATAAAAAATATGAACAATCAAGTAGAAGGTTTTGAAGATAAAAACAAAACAAAAAGAAAGAAAGACAAAAAAAATGAGGTATTTAATCAAAAGCCAGCATCAGCTTTTATCGGAGCTTCTTGGTCAGTATTATTAATAGGTATTTCTGCTTATTGTATTGGGTTATGGAATGCTGATATGAAGTTGAATGAAAAAGGGTATTATTTTACAGTATTATTGTTTGCTCTTTTCTCTGTTATTTCTGTACAAAAATCTGTAAGAGATAAGTTAGAGGGGATTAAAGTGACTGAGATATATTATGGAATGAGTTGGTTTACAACTATTACATCTATTGTTTTATTGGTGATTGGACTTTGGAACGCTGAGTTATTGTTGAGTGAGAAAGGGTTTTATGGTATGTCTTTTACTTTGAGTCTTTTTGCTGCAATATCTGTACAAAAAAACACAAGAGACATAGAGTACATTAAAGCAAATTCAATAAATGAATAAAGAAGAGCACTTAACTTATAAAAGCAAATAAACAGCTATATAATTAGCTAGTAAAGATTAAAATTAAAAAGAGGCAGTCCCCCCGGATTACCTCTTTTTTTTTTCAAACTAACTACTAATTTATTTACTAAAAATGAAAATTAATTTTTTAATTATAGTTTAAAGATATTATAGATATGTACTAAAAGAATTACTTTTTAGGTAAAGGAACCAAAAGTGTAGATGAATGATTAATTTTAATAAGTGAATTAAAAAAATCTAAGGATTAAAGTAAATAAAGCAGTACATTTATCTACGTAACATTAACTTCATGAAAAAATCAACATTATTAATAATACTAGCGTTTTTCTCTATTTATGTAATTTGGGGATCTACTTATTTGTTTAATAAAATAGCTGTAGCTGAAATACCGCCTTTTTTATTAGGTTCTATGCGTTTTACTTCAGCAGGTATATTAATTATGATTATAGCAAAAGCTATGAAAAAACCATTGAAAATAACCAGAAGCCAATTTCTAAACTCTATCATAGCTGGTTTTCTTTTTTTGGTATATGGGAACGGTGTTTTTGTTTGGGCGTTAAGATATGTAGATAGTGGTTTTGCTGCTTTGTTAGCCTCAACACAACCATTATTTGTATTGTTTTTAATGCGCTTAATTGATGGTAAAAAAATGCAAAGAAAATCAATTATAGGAGTTTGTTTAGGAGTTTTAGGGATGTATCTATTGGTAAGTCAACAAGAAATTTCAAATACTGAAGGAACTATTTTGGGGATTTTTATG
>JBELFC010000215.1:0-4375 GCA_042093175.1 Tenacibaculum sp.
TTTGTAATTTTTCGTATACCTGGTTAGAAGATAACTTTTGCGGTTTTTGTGCTTCTATCGATGATGAAATCAATAAAAATAAAAGAAAAACAGTTACTTTATTCCTCATTCTTAATATTTTGAATTGGGTAACAAATGTAACTTTTTTGTTTGTTGAATTTAACAAATTAACAAAATGCTAACATTTTGAATTTATTTTTATGCAACTAATAATTTTAAAATTTAATATTTGTAAATTACTTTAATTTGAAGTTCATAGGGAAACTATAGGACACAGACGTTACATGACCATCTTGTTTTCCTGGAATAAATTTTGGTAACAATGACACTATTCTAATAGCTTCATTAGTAAGAATAGACATCCCCTTAGATGAAGTAACCTTAATATCCTTTACATTACCATTAGAGTCAATTATAAAAGAAATAAACAAATTACCTTCAATTCCATTTTTTATAGCTTCTTTTGGATATGAAAAATTCTTTTGTATATGTAATTTCATATTTTCATTAAAACAATCTTCATTTACATTCTCACAATCAATAAATTTTGGTATCACAGTAACTTCATTAAATGGTATTGTTTTATTACTATCCCTTTTATCTAGCAAAGGAATCATTGCATTTATTTTTTCCTTAACCAACCTTACTTCAGAATGCTCAAAAACTACATCTAGTTCACTTACTTTTTTATGCAAATCACGAGTCTTTATAAAATCACTTTTTTTTATTCTTTTTTTTAGAAATCGATAATTTTTAGCAACTAAGACTTTGTTGCTTTTTATTTTTTTATTTGTAGATGACTTAATTGCACACTTATTAATTGATATTCTATTTACCTCTTCATAATCAGTATTTTGATTATTCAAGCATACTTCTTGTGTAAAGCTTTGTTGAAAAGTTAATAAAGTAATAATTAATAGTATTTTTCTCATTATAAATCTTATTATCCTCACCCTTTACCAATAAAAGGTTTCTAATAAATATGACACTAAATTTAATTATAAGTCACGTATATAATAAAATTATTAATGATTTAGAAAAATAAAAGCTTTTTTATTCAATTTTTTCAATCAACAAAACATTCATCTTTAAAACCTATTAAATATAATTTTTCTTGCGCACGTGTTACTGCAGTATACAACCATCGTAAATACTCTACACTAGGACCATCTGGAAGATATGGTTGCTCTATAAAAATTGTTTTCCATTGTCCACCTTGAGATTTGTGGCAAGTCATTGCATAAGAAAACTTTACTTGTAGGGCATTAAAATACTTATTCTTTTTAACCCCCATGAATTGTTTATACTTTGATTTTTCATTAGCAAAATCTTCTTTAACAGCTTCATACAACTTATTTGACTCTTCATAAGTTAATGAAGGACTTTCACTTGTTAACGTATCTAACAATAATACCGTTTCAAAAGGTTTCATATCAGGATAATCAATCATACGTACTTCAACTTCAGCAAACTTAAATCCATATAATTCTTTTATAGAATTAATTCGCATAACTTCACAAATATCACCGTTTGCTATAAAACCAGCAGCAGAAGAATCTTTTAACCAGAAGTAATTATTTTTAACTACCATAACATAATCTCCAGTAGAAATTTCATTTTCTTGCCCTCTAATTTTTGTTCTTATCTGATCATTATACTGGTTAGCTCTTTTGTTAGAGCGAACAATAATAGCGGTATCCTCTACTCCTATTTCACCATCGTAAGCAGAAGTTATTGCATCTTGAATTTCATAACCATCTTCTAACCGAACAATATCTGGAAAACTTACATCAAACTGAAAATCAACTGCATCATTTTCTATTAATAATCGTAAATCTGTAGCATTGTATAATATTCCAGAATCTTCTTGTTGACGAACAACTTCATCTAATTCTATTTCTGTAACTTCTTTATTAAACTCAAATGATAATTTATCTGCCTCTAAAGCTGGGCTCATTGTTAATTTTACAGGAGGCAACTGAGCTGTATCACCTATAAAAACAATTTTGCAATTTTTCCCTGAATATGCGTATGCCATTAAATCATCAAGTAAAGAACCATTTTCAAACAATTTTGCATTCTGTTTTTCATCTGAAATCATGGAAGATTCATCAACTATAAAAATAGTGTTTGTATGCTTGTTTGGTTGCATTACAAAACTAACTCCCCCATTACTTTGCTTTTTAGGGAAATATATTTTTTTATGAATAGTAAATGCTTGCTTACCTGAATATCCTGATATTACCTTAGCAGCTCTACCAGTCGGTGCCAATAAAACAGCCTTTTTACCAGCCTTCCATAGATTATTTACTACAGTACTTATAGTTGTAGTTTTCCCAGTACCCGCATACCCTTTTAAAACAAATAAGGCATTTTCATTATCTTCGAAAATAAAATTAGTTAATTCATTTAATAATTTATTTTGCTTGTAGGTTGGTGTATAAGGGAATTTTTGTAATATTTCAGTATAAAATTTGTGTGCAGATGCTATCATAAAATAAAATAATTTCCAAAGATATATCTATTTATAGTTAAAAATTTTCTTCATTGAAAAAAAATTGTAGATTTGCGAATATCATATATTAAAAATTAAAAAAATGAATTTATTATTAATGATTTTAGCAGCAGCAGTTGTTGCGTTTCTTTTAGCTGTACTTATTGTTAAATTTGTACCTCTAAAAATGAGATGGTTAGTTTCTATATTACTATTAGTTGCCTCTATCTTCTTAGCCTATAAAATTTATGGCGGAATTATGGAGCCAATAAAATTTAATAAAGATAAAAAGGTTCGTTACGCTAAAGTTATTAAAAGTTTAAAGTTAATACGTGACGCTCAAGTTAAATATAAGGAAGCTAAAGGTGATTATACTAAGGATAAGAATGCTTTAATTAGCTTTATCCAAAATGATTCTTTAGCTATTACAGAAACTAAGAATATAGAAAAAGAAGTTACCTTATCTGGTGGTTTAACTGATAAAATATCTGTTAAACAAACTGACACTATTGATTATGAGCCAGTAATTAAATATTTTGAAGGAAAAGACTTCCAAAATATGTTTAATGTACCTGGAACTGACAAACAATTTGAGTTGGCGACGGATAAAATAGAAAAAGTAGCTGGTTTATTAGTTCCTGTATTTGAAGCTAAAGTAGATAAAAAACCTATTTTAGAAGGAATGAATAGTTCTTTAATAAAAATAGAATTAGAAGCAGTTGAAACAGATCAAGTAAAAGGTCCTTTTATATCAGTTGGTTCTCTATCTGAGGTTACTACTGGTGGTAACTGGCCTCCATTTTATGACAAAGCGGATGCAGCTGCAAAAAAAGAGTAAAAAAATAAGCGCAATTGCGCAAAATAAAAATCTATCCATCCAATTTAGTTTGGATGGATTTTCTTTTTGTATTACCGATTTAACAACTACTAATATTAATCTTTTCTCAGAATACATTTTTGAAAAGACTATTGCATCTCCTGAATTATTGTTAGAGAAAATAATGTATATTTTTGCTAATGATAAAGATTTACAGCAAGATTTTAAATCGGTATCTGCTATACACCAAAATAACTTAGCTACTATTGTTCCTAATGATTTTTTTGATAGAAATAATTTAGTACCTTATTTAAAATACTCTGTAAAAACATTAGCTACAGATTTTATTACATATGATAACCTGTCTTCTATTAATGCCAATACAGTGTATATCCCATATGTGAACATTAATAATTATTTATTTCAAAATTTCGGAGAATTTGAATATAAGCACCACGCATCAGTACTTATAGATAAGCTTATAGCAACAATTAAAAACTCATCAATAAAAACAAGTTTTTTTATTAATGTTACTTCTAATTTCATGGACGTTATAGTTATTGAAAACGAAAAATTAATTTTATACAACTCATTCTCTTACTCATGTAAAGAAGATTTTATCTATTATATACTATTTACTGCTGAACAATTACAAATGAACCCTGAAGAGTTTCAATTAACCTTCTTAGGCAAAATAGAAGTTGATTCTGAACTATATAAAATAACTTATAACTATATTAGAAATATTAACTTTATTGAAAGTACAACTTGTTTTTTTAATGAAGATGATGATTTCTCAAACCATTCAAACTATATTTTACTTTCATAAATGCGTATAATTTCTGGAAAACATAAGAGTAAGCGAATTTCTGCTCCCAAAAACCTACCTGTTCGTCCAACAACAGATATGGCTAAAGAATCATTATTTAATATTTTAAATAACTTATATTACTTTGATAGCATATCTGTAATAGATTTATTTTCTGGAACTGGAAATATCAGTTATGAATTTGCTTCTAGAGGTACAGAAGAAATTTATGCTATCGATGCTCATTTTAATTGTA
>JBELFC010000216.1:0-4373 GCA_042093175.1 Tenacibaculum sp.
CTCCACAATTCAGGAGTTTTATTAGCTGCTAAAGACATTTTTAATGATTTTCCTTATAATTTTTTTGTAGGTATTATTTATATCTTTGGTTGCATCACATTTTTTTTTAATATTACTTAATAATCTGTATTAATATTCCTAGAATTCCAATACCTAAACATAAGGGCGAAAATATTTTAGAATCAGCTTTAGCAAATTCAGTGCCTTTTATTTTTTTGAAAAACCCTACATAGTTAAATTCTCCAATTGAGCGAATTATAAAGATACAAGGAATAAACCAGTATCCATATGCTATAACTATATTTGGTAGTTCAATATTTATTAGTTCCGTTTTTACAAGGTAAATAAAACCAAAGAAAATTAATGTAAGAGCTACTATAACAGTAGCAAATTTAGGAATAGCTACACTATTAAATTGATTATTTTTTGTAGGAATAACTTTATTTACACCCCATGTACCTCCAAATAACCAATATATATGAAAACTACCTAACACAGTGAAGGTAAAAAATAAGATTAAAGAAAAAATTAGGGTTGTCATAAACGAGAGATTTTAAAAATTTGATTAAACTGTTTTTTATTGATTGATTCAGGCGTAAGCTTGATTATTTGATTTCGAATACTAATTAAAAAAGGGTTTGATAAATGTGCTATTTTTCCAATCATCCAACTTTTTTTTACTACTTGATGAGCTTTTTTTATTCGTAATTTTTGAAATTTTTTAAAAGCAATGTTTTTTTGATACTTACTTAAGCATTCAGAAAGAATAAAAGCATCTTCTATTGCTTGGCATGCTCCTTGTCCCATATTTGGAGTCATAGCATGTGCAGCATCTCCAATAAGGCATACGTTTTTTTTATACCACTGTTTAATCGGTTTTAAATCAGAAATTTCTGCTGTATGTATCTGTTCTTTGTTTGTTGAAGATATAATTTCTTGAATAATTGAACTGTATTGAGAAAAGTAGTTTTTGATATTGTTGAGGTCTAATTCTTTTTTATTTTTTTTAAAAGATTTTAACGCATACCAGTATACTTTATTTTTAGCAATTTGTACAAAGCCAAATCTGTTAGACCTTCCCCATGCTTCGTTTAGTTCATTTTGATACTCTAGAGGTAAAGAATAATCTGTAATTCCTCTCCAACAAATTTGTTGTGCATTTCTAATATTGGTTTTTGTAAATAATAGTTGTCTAACAATAGAGTTTAATCCATCTGCAGCAATTACAGTAGAAGATTGAATAGTTTGCCCCGTTTTAAATTCTAAGGTATGGCCATTTGAATTTTTTGTTGTTTTTTCTAACTTATGGTTTAATTTAAGAGAAGAAGAAGATAATTGATCAATTAATATTTGCTGTAAAACACTTCTGTGAATTGCAATGTTTTTGACTCCGTACTCATATTCAAATGATGATAGATTTACTTTTGAAAGAGGGATTAAATCTGGTTTAGTAATATTTAGTGAAGAAATATGATTTCCTTTTTCTTCAATTATTTTGTGTAATCCAAGTGCTTTATAAACTTGCATTGCGTTATTCGCTAAAATAATGCCAGCACCTATAGGTTTAATGTTTTCTGTTTGTTCAAAAACTCTCGTTTTAAAGCCTTTTTGTTCTAAAGCTATTGCCATTGTTAATCCACCTATTCCAGCACCAATAATATCAATTGTTTTCATGGAATTAATTTTATTATTTAAAACAAATTTCAAATAATAAAATAAAATAGACACTTAACTTTGGGTAATTAATGTTTAGAAATTTGATTTCTAATTCTACTTAATGATTGTGGAGTAATACCTAAATAACTAGCAATATGTTTTAATGAATATTTTTGAAAAAAATCTGGGTATTCCTTTAAAAGAAGTAAATACCTTTCTTTAGGGCTTAAAAATAAAAGTTGTTCAGTTCTTCGTTTACTATTAATAAAAATTTGCTCACTTATAATTCTACCAAATTTATTCCAATAAAAAGAATCGTTGTAAAGAGAGTTTAGGCCTTTATGATTTAAAAGAATCATTTCTCCTTTTTCAATAGCTTGAATCCATAAAGTTGAAGGTTTTTGACTAATAAAACTTTCATAATCGGTTATGAATTCATTTTTTGAACGAAGTAATAAATTAGTTTCAATTAAATTATCATCTCTGAAATATGATCTTAAAGACCCATCTTTAATAAAAGTTATATGATTACAAATATTGGGAGGAGAAAGTAATATTTCATTTTCAACAAAACTAACTACCGATAAGTGTGGTTTTACTGCTTCCCAATCTTTATTTTCAATGGGTAAAATAATATTTAATATATTTTTTAGTGCCTCGATTTTTTTATGTAATAATCGTTAATACTAGTATAATAATAGGGTTAAAAATACTGATTTCTCTATTAATTGATTGTTTTATTTGCTTTTTTAATTAAAATTAATAATTTCTTCAGATGTAGGTAGCATAAACTACTTTAAAAATTTAATTTTAGGATAATAATTTGTAATAATTTCATTATTAATTCTTAAAGTATTGACAAGAATAAAACATAAATTAAAGAAATATAGCACTCCAATTGAAATAAAAAATAGTTTAAGAGTAAGGTTTTCTATAAGTGGAGTTTTTGACAAAATAAATAATAGAATAGGAAGGGAAAATAATACGATATTCCATGTTATTTCAAAGTTGATTAAATCTTTACCTATTTTATCAATGTCTTTAACTTTTCCTTTTTTATTTGTAAATACAATAAAAGGCACTAAAATTCCAAGTAGTGGAAAAAACAGAAAAGTAAGGGCAGAGAGGTTTAAAAAAAGTAAACTTTTAATATCTTTTTTTACACTCCAATCAATTAATTCGTCTGGAGTTACATGCAAAGCATTGGATAACCGTTTAAGTGTTTCTCCAGTTGGATTTGAATTATTATTTTCAATTCTTTGAATTGTTCTTAAACTTAAACCAGATTCTTCAGCAAGTACTTCTTGAGACATACCTCTTTTATTTCTTAATTCTTTAATCTTTTCTGCTAAATGATTTTTATCCATTTTTATGTTTTTTGTTATGTTGCTTTTGCATAATAGCAATTGTAATTGCACCAAGTATGAAGCCAGGTATTAGCTGGATTAAAGAGCCATAAATTATTTGATTAAATAAAGCCTGCTCAAAACTATTAAAATATAATCCATAATGAGTTCCAATTTCCCATTTATTATCAACCCACCAAAGAATTGCAACGGGAATTCTTGATAAGGGTGAAAAAATAGTTAAACATAAAAGAAGTAATATAAAGGGGGATTTAGTGTCATTTAATTTTATTCCCCAGTAAATTGAAAAACCTAATGTTAACCAAAGTAACCCTATGATAAAAATAATGTTTTCAGAAATACCTAATAGCTCTAAAATATAGCGAACAATAGTTACAAGTAGGGCAATTATTATTGGAGTTTTGATAATGCTTATAGCTTCATGTAATAGTGTTTTATGAAACTTAATTTTATTATTATTCAATGTGTAAATGTTAAAAATATGAAGTACAAAAATATAATGACATTACTGTTTTTGGTCCCGCCATGAATGCGACATCTTTATGCAATTTATGCTTCATGCATAAAAAACAGTAATTTAAATGAATAGGAGTGAGGGATTGATTAAATGTCTTTATTTTGTTATTTTGAGTATAGTTAGACTATCTTTTCACCTATAATACCAACAAGAAAACCTAATGTAGCACCTAAAGAAGTCAAGTAATTTTTTTCTAGTTTACTTTCTGGTATGATATCTTGGACTAATAAATATAAAATTCCTCCACTAGCAAAAGTCATTAGATGTGCTGTTAATTTAGGAGAGTCAGATAAAAGAAAGTGCCCAATTAAAGCAGCGATGATTCCAAAAAAACTTAAAGCTAAAAATATAAAAAGTGTTTTTTTAGTGCTAAGTCCACTTAGCACTAGATCGCGGTAAGAATTAAAAGCTTCAGGCAAGTTTTGCAATCCAATAAATATAGCTAAAAGAGTTGCTGTACTAGAGTCAATAGCAAATACAGCTCCTAAAGCAATAGATTCAGGAATGAAATCCATCATCATGGCCAAAAGTGTAGCTGTTTTTCCTTCTTTTTTTGCTAAAAATTGATCTAAGCGCATAAAGAGAATTGCCCCAATAAGAAACGACAAAGCCATTGGAATCAAACTTAGTTCTTCCATACCTTTTGGAATTAAAACTAATGCTAAGGCAGACAAAATGATACCAGCTCCAAATGACATAAGTGTATGAGTGATTTCGTATTTTATTGGACTTTCTTTAATATGATGATTAAAATAATTAGCCAAGAGTCCACCTATAAATACTGTAAAACCAGCAAATCCAGAAAACAAAATAATAGATGTTAGCATACCTTT
>JBELFC010000217.1:0-4211 GCA_042093175.1 Tenacibaculum sp.
AAGACCAGACCTACATCGTTAATGATTTAGAAGTGTCTAATTATGAATTACTACCATTAGGAGGTGTTTTATCTTACTATTTTGCTCAAAACATAGAACAAATAGGTTTAACTCAAAAAACAGAGGAGTTAAAAAAAACATATCAACAAAAACAACTTTTTGACTTGGGTTTGAAATTCGGGCTTGGATTTTTATTTACAATTCTTCTAATTAATTTTTTAGTATTTAGTAATTACACAACCAAAGCAGATCAACTGACCATTGATGTACAATTAAATGAGCAAACAAAAAATAGACTAATAAGCTTACAAGAAAAAGTATCGCAAAAAGAAAAAGTAGTAAAAAACTTACAATCTGTCTCTCAATCTAAAGTTTCAAGACACATAGATGAAATAGCTCAATTAATTCCAAATACTATTTTACTTACAAATATTTATTATCAGCCAATAAAATCTCGCGTAAAAAAAGGGAAAACAATTCTTGTTACTAAAAATCAAATTACAGTAAAAGGAGTTAGTAAAAAAAATGAAGATTCAACTCATTTAATTTCATTGTTAGAATCAAAAAAATGGGTTGATAAAGTAACAATTATGAGTTACGGAAAACAAAAAAACAATATGGAATTTGAATTATTAATACATATAAACAATGAATAACCAACAAAAAAACATAGGGTTACTTGTTGGGTTTTTAATCACCTTGTTTGTTGTATATAATTTTGCAATTAAAAATACTTTTGAGGTTAAAAACAAGTATTCAAATCTCTTAAAAGAAAAACAATTATTAAACAACGCAACAAATAGAACCATCTATTTAACTCAAAAAAACAATTTTTTAGACTCTATTTTAAAATCAAAAAATGTTTCCCTAAAAAATTCATTTCAACAAACGCTACTTCAAAAAATTACTTCTTTTTCTGAAGAAAAAAAAATAGAAGTACTTGCTTTTGATGAACCGCATGAATTTATTGAGAAAAACACTACCGTAACTACTTTTTCGTTTGAAGTAAAAGGAGATTTTAGCACCCTTTTAAAATTAATAAATCATATAGAACAACAACAATTAGGCGAATTAATATCTATCCACTTTAAAAAGAAAAAGAACTACAGTAAAAACCGCATTTATTTAACTGCTACTATTTTTCTACAAAAAATAAAAAACAACTAACCAATAACGGTACTTAGCTTAAACATTGGTAAATACATAGCTATTAATATTACTGCTACAACTCCACCTAAGAATAAAATAATTAGAGGTTCAATTACCGCACTTATTGTTTTAGATTGATACTCTATTTCTTGATTATATTGATATGTTAATCTGTTAAAAATTGTCTCTGTCTGATTTGTTTCTTCAGCCACTTTAATTAACGAACTCATTTTTTTATCAAAAATTGACTGATTACCTATACTTTCATGCAAACTTTTACCTTGTAAAATATCCTCTTCAACTTTTGATAATGCAATTTGTAAAGGATAAAAATCTATCATTTTTTTAGTTAGCTGAATACCATTTAACAATGGCACTTTAGCACCAACTAATAACGTAATAGCTTGAGTAAATTGTGCTATTCGTACTTTACGTAAAAAACCACCTACAAAAGGAACTTTCAACAAAAAGGCAGCACTCCATTTACGATACCAAATTTTATTTTTAGCTAACTTCATAAAAACAAAAAAAGCTATAATCATTAAAATCACTACCCAATAATACGATGAAAAAACATTTGAAAAACTAATTATTTGTTTGGTAATCCAAGGTAGTTCTACTTTGTTTTGTTTAAAAATATCTGCAAACATTGGCACTACATATTGCAACATGAAGCCTACTGCTAAAAATGCAGTACATAAAACAACCATTGGATAAGACAATGCATTTAATATTGTTCGTTTTTGTTCATTTTTCCTTCTAAAAAAAGCACCTAGCTCGTCAGTTACTTTTTGAAGTGTTCCTGTTCTTTCACCTATTTGCAATGAATAATACTCGTATTCCGTAAATTGTTTTTCAAGCCGTATTGCTTCTGATAAATTTTTTCCAGAAATTAACTCATCAACAATTGTTTTAAACAGCTCTTTATCTGCTTCTTTTTTTTGTTCAGCTCCTATTAATTCAAGTGCATCTTTTAACTCTAGACCAGCATTTAACAAAACTGACAACTCTATATAAAAAGCTTCTTTCTTTTTATTAGAAAAAGAGCCACCGAAAAAGTTAATTTCTTTTTTTAGAAGTGCATTAATATCAAAAGAAGTATCCTTCTTTTGTTTAGTTTTTTGTGTGTTTTCTAATTTAAAAGCCATTAGTCATTTAAATAGTGCATTGCACTTTTACTTTTATATATAAACATTTTTTTAGATCCGAATTTAGCAGAAGTTTCAATCTGAATTCCATCAATAACACCAGAAGTAACGAAATCACCATCTAAAAATATTTTTTTATTCATGAGTTCAATGAACATAGTGTCCTTTTCTCGTACTATATAACCATCATTGAATATATAACTTACTGAATCAATAGAATTAGTTAAAAACAAGATATCCTTTTCTTTTTGATATGAAACAGTATAGGTATTAAAATCTTGCCATAGGGCTCTTTCTAAAAACTGAATCTCCTGTTTTTTGTCTAAATTAGACTGAATACTTTTAATTTGTTTTTGAACCATTAACAATATAAGAATAGCTAATGAAACTACAATACTTGAAATTACTAAAACAACTAGTAACTCACTCAATGTAAAAGCTTTTATTTTTTTAGTGATTTTCAATGAGTATTTCTTTTTTTAACAATTGTTTTTTATGTAGGGTATTTACAGCTTCAAAATGAACTACCGAATACATACCTTCTTTTACCTTTAGAATAGAAATTTTCCAATCATCAATTTCATCAGCATATGGAAGTTTTATTTTATTATTTTTATACAAATATCGTAACTCCGTTAACTCAGCTTCAATAGCTTGTGTATTCTTACTAACAGTGCTCTGCATTATGTTATTTAATGTAGCAATAGCAATACCAAAAACCACAACAATAAGTACTGTTGCTATCATTACCTCTGTTAAAGAGGAAGCTTTTAATTTTCGATTAAAAAACGATTTCAATATAACCACTTTGCTACTTTTTGAGTTGAACTCCCTATTTGTAGCCCACAATATTGCTCAGGCAATTTATTCACATTAACAACACCATTATAAACAGTATTAATATACACACTTCCAAAGTGTTTTGTGATAAAACTACTAGCGTATACGGAACCATAAACACTTCCTAATAGCTCTAAGTTTTGATTACAATACACTTCTCCTGTTATGATTGAGTTTTTAGATATAACAACCTGAGATTTATAATTTGATCCTTTTTCTTGATGAAAAAGAACGACTCCCTTAATATCACAATTTTCATTAATAGCTATCGAATTCTCTTCTGGTGGATTAATTTCTAATTTTTCATTTGAAAATAATACCAATGCGGAAGGGTACTTCAATTTACTTCCTCTAGCTACTTCTATTTTTTTTGTAGCCAATACTTGAAAACTACCTATTACATTACTCTTAATCTTAACAACGGGAGCTATCAAAATAACATCTTCTAACTGTGAAGTAGTATCTACTACAATAGCTTTGTTAGAATGAACAATTATATTTCCTTGTAATTGCACATTTCTCAAATAAATACTTTCAGATGCTTGAAAAACAGTCGTCGGCTGCGAAAATGATTGCCTTTTATGCACGCCCTCTTCTAATTCAAATGAAACTACTTTTTCATTCAAATACCTTTTTTGAATCAATCCTTTTATATATTCAAGGTTATCAATAGTTGATAGTGCAGCAGAACTTATTTTTTGGTTTCCAAAAATTAGTTGATTTCCATAGTAAGAAGTTCCTGAAATATTACCTCCTTTTACACCTCGTTCAGGCAAAGCTACATCTCCTATAATCTTGGTATCACCAACCAATACTAATGGCTGATTATTATCTTTTAAATATAAAGCATCTCTTTTAATATTATTCCCTCCTGTTAACCCTATTTTTTGAAAGTTTTCATTTTTAACTATAGAAGTAACGGTAACTCTATTAAAAACTCCCCAGTGCTCCTTTAATAAAATTGTTTTTTCGAGTTCATTATTAGAAAATTGATGCTCTTGAGGTGTATTATATGGAATATCATTTTGGCTAATAAAATCAAATCCGAACTGTACATGTTCAATTGCCTCTTTA
>JBELFC010000218.1:0-4199 GCA_042093175.1 Tenacibaculum sp.
TTACCCGTCGACAGATTAGCAATCTGCTCCATTACCACTCTGGCACCTCTCCTTGCGATTAGAAACTCAATGTATGAATTTCAAATTGCGAGTGCAAATCTAGTACTTATTAAACGTTCTCACAAACTTTTTTAATAAAAAAAATCACTAATCTGGATACTCAACACGTAAGTGATAGATATTCATTAACTTATTCTTAATAATTTTTTTTATTTTTTCTATTTCTCTAAACGTAATATCAGAATTTCTAAACTGATTATCTTTTTTTTGCTTCTCTATGATCTTGTCAATTAAATTATCTATTGATTGTGCTGTGGGTTCTTTTAAACTCTTAGAAGCAGCTTCGGCAGCATCACACATCATTAAAATTGCCGTTTCTTTTGAAAAAGGGATTGGTCCTTGGTATTGAAACTTCTTTATGTCAACCTCAGTATTTGGATTATTCTCTAATTCCTTTTTATAAAAGTAGTAAGTTACATTCGTTCCATGATGTGTACGGATAAAATCTATTATTCTATCTGGCAAGTTATTTTTCTTCGCTATCTCTATTCCTTTAATCACATGATCTAAAATAATTCGAGCACTATCTTTTGCTGATAAATCATTGTGTGGGTTCACTCCTGTTGATTGGTTTTCGGTAAAATACATTGGATTTACCATTTTACCAATATCATGATATAAAGCTCCTGTTCTTACCAACATAGAATTCGCTCCTATTTCATTCGCTGCAGCTTCAGCTAAATTAGCCACTTGCATTGAGTGCTGAAATGTTCCTGGTGCTTTTTCATTTAACTCTCTTAATAATTTAGAATTGGTATTTGATAACTCTAATAAAGTTACATCAGAAACTAACCCGAAAACCTTCTCGTAAAAATAAATAAAGAATACAGCTAAGAATGACAACAATCCGTTGGCAGCAAATAACCCGAAATACAATACACTTATTTTATCAGCATTCCCTTCTTTTATAATTGAAAAAGCAAAATACGTGAGCATATAAATAAGTGTTATTTGCCCTATAGATATAAATAAGTTTGCTCTTTTATATAGTTCAGAAACCGTTAAAATTGTTACAATCCCTGCTATAATATGTAAGTAAATAAACTCAAAACTATTAGGTACGATAAAACCTAATAACAAAACGGTTAATACATGTGTAAATAACCCCAATCTGGCATCAAAAAAAGCTTTTAATACAATGGGAAGAATACTCAATGGAACAACGTATAAATAATCTGAATTTGTTTTTACAACCATAGTTTGAACTAAAATCATAATAAAGACATTGAAAAAAATAAAGGTTACTTTATTATTATCATTGTAAATATCATTCCGGTATCTCAACAAAAACAATAATAGCATTAACAAGGCTAATGACACTAAAACAGCATATCCAAAAACAATCCAATTGTAATTAGATTTTGACCAAATTGTAGATTGAGATGCTAACTGATACGATTTTAACACATTGTACCTCTTCCCTTCTACAATATCTCCTTTTAAAATTATCAATGCTCCTTTTGATACTTTTCCTTTTGTATACGATATATTTTTTAGTGCTTCTTCTTTTCCTTTATTTGTAAACTTCTCATCAAATGAAACATTAGGCCGCACTACATTCGCTATTACACTTAGTATAAGCTGCTGTTTAAACTGACTTAAATCTTGAATTTTACTATTAATTGTTGGCAATACTTCTTTCGACTCAATAAATTTAGAGAACAATACATCTTCAATAGAATTTCCTTTTCTTAATACAATAATTTCATCACTATTACTGGCGTATTTCACAATGCTTCCACTGTCAATAAATCCGTATTGGTAAATTAAGTTAATAATTGATCTTCCTCTTTTTGCTATGACAACCAAATCATCTATTACTAAAGAGTCCGAGGGTTTTATTTTTTTTAACTGTTCTTTAAACTCTAAAGCAACTTCTTGTTTTATAGTTTCATCATATACAAAATACTTTTTTGCCTCATTTAATAACACTTCTTTTTCTACTTCAATTTCCTTTTCACTTTTATGAATAGCAAAATCAAAAGGAGCATATAAATTATCATACTGCCAAGGTTTACCTGAAGAAAAATCGTATTTAAACTGCCCTCCTTTAGGAAATAAATACACAATGGCAGTAGCTGTAATTAAAAACAATAATACCTTATAAATAATAGCATTGTTTTTATATAATTTGTTAATGATTTTATTCATTTTTTTGATTTAAAATGTAAAGATAACCTTTCTGTATTATTTGAGTACTTGCTATAAAATGGTTATTTTCGCAAGACAAAATTTAACGTAAATATACATTCAAGATATGAAAGAAGTAGTAATCGCATCTGTTGCAAGAACTCCAATAGGAAGCTTTTTAGGAACTTTATCTAAAATACCTGCCACTAAACTAGGGGCTGTAGCTATAAAAGGGGCTTTAGATAAAATTAACTTGAAACCAGAATTGGTTGAAGAGGTTTTTATGGGAAATGTGGTTTCTGCTGGATTGGGTCAAGCTCCTGCTCGTCAAGCTGCTATTTTTGCAGGAATACCTGATGCTGTACCTTGTACTACTGTAAACAAAGTATGTTCTTCTGGAATGAAATCTATTATGTTAGCTGCTCAGGCAATTGCTTTAGGTGATGCGAGTATTGTTGTTGCTGGAGGAATGGAAAACATGAGTATGATACCTCACTACCAACATGCTAGAGGTGGTTCAAAATTTGGACCAATCAAGATGGAAGATGGTATGCAAAAAGATGGTTTAGTTGATGCTTATGAGCAAGTTCCTATGGGAGTATGTGCTGATGAATGTGCTACTGAATATAATTTTTCAAGAGAAGATCAAGATGCTTTTGCTATAGAATCTTATACTAGATCTGCTAAAGCATGGAGTGAAGGAAAGTTTTCTGATGAAATTGTTCCTGTTGAAGTTCCACAAAGAAGAGGTGAACCTTTAATTTTTTCTGAAGATGAAGAATATAAAAACGTGAAAATGGAAAAAATTCCTGCTTTACGTGCTGCTTTTACAAAAGAAGGAACTGTTACTGCTGCCAATGCTTCAACAATTAATGACGGTGGTGCTGCTTTGGTATTAATGTCTGCTGAAAAAGCAAAAGAATTAGGAATTACTCCTTTAGCAAAAGTAACAGGGTATGCAGATGCTGCTCATGAACCAAAATGGTTTACTACTGCACCTGCAAAAGCTTTACCAAAAGCATTAGCTAAAGCTGGAGTTTCTATTGATGATGTAGATTATTTTGAATTAAATGAAGCTTTTTCTGTTGTTGGATTAGCAAACATGAAAATCTTAGGATTATCATCTGATAAAGTAAATGTAAACGGTGGTGCTGTTTCTTTAGGACACCCGCTTGGAGTTTCTGGAGCAAGAATCATTATAGCATTAACTTCTATTTTAAAACAAAACAATGCAAAAATTGGTGCTGCCGGAATTTGTAATGGTGGTGGTGGTGCTAGTGCAATGGTTATTGAAAGAATTTAATTTTAAAAGCACATTTATTAATGTTCGGAATTTGCAACCTTAGTATTGTTCCTTTACGCTTAACTGCTTCTGATACTTCTGAAATGGTAAACCAAGTTTTATTTGGTGAGCATTTTACGATTCTTGAAAAGCATAAAAAATGGAGTAAAATAAAACTATCATTTGATGGTTATGAAGGCTATATAGACAATAAACAATACAAGGAAATACCTGAAGAAAGTTATCAGTTTCTTTCTGACAGCAAACAGTATTATGCTGGTGAGTTAATTGATTTTATTACAGATAATCAAAACAACTTAACAACAATACCTTTAGGTGCACATCTTCCTTTATTTAAAGATAAAAAGTTACAAATAGGTGAACGAATCTTTACCTATGAAGGAAACGTTTGTTTCACAAAACTATCTAAACCTTCAATAATTGAAACTGCATATTTATTTTTAAATACTCCATATTTATGGGGTGGTAAATCTCCTTTTGGAATTGACTGTTCTGGTTTTACTCAAACTGTTTATAAACTTTGTGGTCATCATCTTTTACGAGACGCTAAAGAACAGGCTACTCAAGGGGAAGTGTTAAGTTTTATAGAAGAAAGTGAACCTGGTGATTTAGCTTTTTTTGATAATGACGAAGGTGTAATTACTCATGTAGGTATAATAATGAATGATTATAACATTATTCATGCCCATGGGAAAGTTCGTATTGA
>JBELFC010000219.1:0-4198 GCA_042093175.1 Tenacibaculum sp.
AAATGGTACAAAACCTGATATATATATTCCTAAAGATGAAGAGCAAGTTTTAAAAGGGAATGATACTCAATTAAAAAGGTTAATTAATATGATTAACAATGAATAATACTTATTCTTTTCTAATTCCTGATTTCTTTTGTAGATAAAATTACTAGTTTAAGCTATCTTTGATAAGATATTTCTAGATAACAAACATGAAAGAATACCAACATACAACATCAAAAGAAAAAGTGGATAAAAAGAAGCCTAGAATAACTATAGGTAAAGCTTTTAAAACTATTATTTGGCCACGTCGTAAGTTAGTTCTTGTTGGATTGATTTTAATTGTAATCAGCCGTATGGCTAGTTTGGTGTTACCTTGGCAATCTAAAATTTTATTAGATGAAGTTATTCCTAACAAAGATATAACCAAGCTCTATGAAGTTTTATTGTTTGTAGGAATAGCATTATTATTACAAGCGATAACGTCATTTTTACTAACTAGAATATTAAGTGTTCAAGCACAATATGTAATATCAGAATTACGAGCTCAGGTTCAAAAAAAGGTATTATCATTACCTATTAGTTTTTTTGATAACACAAAATCTGGAAACTTAGTCTCTCGCATTATGAGTGATGTAGAAGGTGTACGCAATTTAATAGGAACAGGACTTGTTCAATTGGTTGGAGGTACTATTACAGCTGTAGTTTCTGTTGTATTATTGATTCGCATTAATGCTTGGATGACATTATTTGTATTTCTTCCAGTTGTTATTTTTGGTTTTGTAGCCTTGAAAGCATTTAAATACATTCGACCTATTTTTAGAAACAGAGGAAAAATTAATGCAGAAGTAAAAGGTCGGTTAACAGAAACTCTTGCAGGTGTACGTGTAATCAAAGGGTTTAATGCGGAAGAGCAAGAAAATAAAATTTTTGAAAAAGGGGTAGATCTTTTATTTCAAAATGTAAAAAAGAGTTTAACAGCAACTGCAATTATGTCAAGTTCTTCTACTTTTTTACTAGGACTAGCCTCTTTAGGAATCATGGGAATAGGAGGTTATTTTATGATTCAAGGAAAGATGTCTACGGGTGATTTTTTATCTTTTACCTTGTATTTAGGATTAATGATAGCTCCTATTATTCAAATGAGTAATATAGGAAGTCAATTTACTGAAGCTTTGGCAGGACTAGATAGAACTGAAGAGCTAATGAATATGACTCCAGAGGAAGAGCTGGGTAGCCGTACTATAGAACTAGATAATTTTAAGGGAAACTTAGTGTTTAAAAATGTATCATTTGCATATGAAGAAGGAAAAAATGTTATACATGATGTAAGTTTTCAAGCTGAAGCTGGTTCAGTAATAGCACTTGTAGGAAGTTCCGGTTCAGGTAAATCTACGATTGCTGGATTGAGTGCAACATTTTTGAATCCACAATCTGGAACAATTACAGTAGATGGAGAAGATTTAGCTAAACTTAAGTTAAGTAGTTTTAGAAAACATTTAGGGGTAGTATTACAAGATGAATTTTTATTTGAAGGTACGATAAAAGATAATATTTTATTTCCAAGACCTGAAGCTAGTGAAGAAGAATTATTACGAGCTGTAAAAGCTGGGTATGTAAATGAGTTTACTGATCGTTTTGAAAATGGTTTGGATACATTAATAGGAGAGAGGGGGGTAAAACTTTCTGGAGGGCAGCGACAGCGTATTGCTATAGCTAGAGCAATTTTAGCTAATCCTAAAATTATTATTTTAGATGAAGCTACATCAAATCTAGATACAGAAAGTGAGGCACTTATTCAGAAATCACTTGCAACACTTATAAAAAATAGAACAACCATTGTTATTGCACATCGTTTGAGTACTATTAAAAAAGCAGATCAAATTTTAGTAATAGAATCTGGACGAATTGCAGAGCAAGGAACTCATGATGAACTTATTGCTAAAAAAGGAAGATACTTTGATTTATATACCTATCAAGCTAAAATATAACTGTCAATATATTAGTGTTATACGACAATGAGCTAATTAATTCTATATTTTTTTTAGATTATCTACAATATGTAGCAATCCTTGCTTATATTTGTAGCAAATGAAAAATATATCAAAAAACATACGTCATTTAAGGCATTTAAGAGAATTAACTCAAGAGCAATTTGCAGATGAGATGCATATAACTCGATCACGAGTATCTTCATATGAAGAAGGGCGTTCTGAACCTCCTATTGAAACATTAATAGTCATTTCAAATTATTTTAAATTACCAATAGATATTTTAGTAAAAAATGATTTAACTTATTCCAAAGAAACTTCTTTCATTGAAATAGGAAATCAAAGAGTATTATTTCCAATAACTGTTGATAGTGAAGATGATAATTTAATAGAGATAATACCTACTGAAGCTTCGGCAGGTTATTTATTAGGATATAATGATCCTGAGTACATAGAACAATTACAACGAATTAAATTACCTTTTTTACCTGTAGGAAAACATAGAGCTTTTCCAATCAAAGGCGACTCTATGCATCCAATGAAAGATGGCTCTTTTGTTGTAGCCAGTTTTGTTGAGAGTATTGACGATGTAAGAGATGGAGTTTCGTATATTTTAGTTACAAAAAATGATGGAATTACTTATAAGAGAGTCTATAATAAAATTGAAGAAAACAATACGTTATTGTTAGTTCCAGATAATAAAAATTACGACACATATAATGTCCCTATTTCTGAAGTAGTTGAATTATGGGAGTTCACTTGCAGTATTAATACTCAAGAATATGATGAAAGAGATTTGAAAATTAGTAGCATAGCAACTATGCTAACTCAATTAGGTGTTGAATTAAGATCTTTAGCCAAATTAGAATAATGAATTATGCTGTAGTTGACATAGAAACCAATGGTGGTACTAAAATTACTGAAATAAGTATTTTTATATATGATGGTGAAAAAATTATAGATGAATTTACTACACTTATAAATCCTTGTACAACAATCCCCGTTTTCATTACAACACTTACTGGTATAGATAACTACATGGTAAGAGAGGCTCCAAAATTTGAAGAAGTTGCAAAAAAAATACATGAAATAACTGAAGATTGCATATTTGTAGCGCACAATGTTAATTTTGATTATAGAATAATTTCTAAAGAGTTTAGTTCATTAGGTTTCACTTTTAAAAGAAAAAAGCTTTGTACAATTAGATTATCTAGAAAACTTATACCTAATAGAAATTCTTATAGTTTAGGGGAAATTTGTCGATCTCAAAGTATTGAAATAAAAGATAGGCATAGAGCTAAAGGAGATGCTGAAGCAACTGTAGTTTTATTGGGTAAATTATTAGAACTTGATCAAGATGGTACTGTAATTAATAGTTTTCTAAAAGCGAACTCTAAAGAAGCTACTTTGCCACCATTATTATCTAAAAAAGTTTTTGAAGAATTACCACAAGTTCATGGGGTGTATTATTTTTGGAACAAAAAGAAGGAAATTATATATGTAGGTAAAGCTAATAATATTAAAAAACGTGTTTTAAGTCATTTTCATGATAAAAAGAAAAAGGAGATGGATATGTGCATGAATACATCTAATGTTACTTATGAAAAAACAGGAAATGAATTAATAGCATTACTATTAGAATCATCAGAAATAAAAAAGCATTATCCTAAATTTAATAAAGCACAGAAAAAAAAATCACCTAACTATAGTTTATTTAGTTATACTGATAGAAAAGGAATAGTTCATTTAGCATGGAATAATTCAAAAATGATACAGGATGCTATTTATAAATTTTATTCTTTAAGTGAGGCAAGAAGTTTTTTAGAAAAACTATGTGAAGACTATGAGTTGTGTCCTAAATACTGTCATCTACAAACTAATACCCAAAGTTGTTTTCATTATAAAATAAAAGAATGTAGAGGCATTTGTGTAGAACAAGAAGATGTTGATCATTATAATCAAAGGGTTTTAAAAGCTATTGAGTCTTTAAGGTTTAAAAATAATGATTTTATCATCAAATTAGATGGTAGAAATATCAATGAAAAAGCCTTTGTATTAATAGCGAACAATCAATACAAAGGATTTGGATATTATAAAGAACAAGAAGCTAATAGTATTGAAACAGGAGTTTATCTTGATAATTTAATACCTCATAATAATACTAATGAAACTAAAAAAATACTTAATTCATATTTAAAGAATCATACTTCAATTCAAGTATTGGA
>JBELFC010000220.1:0-4188 GCA_042093175.1 Tenacibaculum sp.
GTGATAATGATGGGATTTTAGATGTAGATGAAGGAGGAAATGGAGCTTTAGATACTAATGGAGATGGTGTAATAGATTCAAATGATACTGGATATAGTGACGCAGATGGAGATGGACAAGATGATGATTCTGAAAATATATCTGAACCAGATACTGATGGAGATGGAGTACCAGATTATTTAGATCTTGATAGTGATAACGACGGAATTAACGATGTTATAGAAGATGGAAATGTTGATGTAGATAATGATGGTATTGCTGACGGTGCAGACGCTGATGGTGATGGAATTGTTGATAGTGTTGATAATGATGATTCTGGGTTTGGTGAAGGAAATGATGGTGAACCAGACAATACTGATACTGATAGTGATGGAGTACCAGATTATTTAGATCTAGATAGTGATGACGACGGAATTAATGATGTAGAAGAAGGAGGTAATGATGATGAAGATGGAAATGGATTAGTAGATGGACCTGATAGTGATGGAGATGGTATTCTAGATGTTGTAGATGAAGATGATGGAAATTTTGGAGACTCAGGAAATTCAGATGTAAATGATACTGATCCAACTGACCCTAATAGTGGAGGTGATGGAGTAGTAAGTGATAGTGGAACTGATTCTGATGGAGATGGAATTTCTGATAGTGTAGATGGAGCTGATGATGTATTTGGTGATAGTTATGATTGTATAACAATTTTTAACGAATTTAGTCCAAATGGAGATGGAGTAAATGATGCTTTACAAATTGATTGTATAGAGAATTATAAAAACAATACAATTGAAATTTTTAATAGATGGGGTAATACTGTTTATAAAGCGAAAGGATATAATAATGAAGATGTAGCTTTCAAAGGAGTCTCAAATGGTAGAGTCAATATTAGTGTTGATAGTAAATTACCTGTAGGAACATATTTTTATGTATTAGACTTAGGAGATGGTAGCCCTGTTAAAAAAGGATGGATATATATTAACAGATAATAATTATCATATTTTAAGACAATAAAACTATAAAATGAAATCATTTTCAATATTAACTTGCATACTAGGTATTTGTTTAATAACAAATACCTATTCGCAACAAGATCCGCAGTTCACTCAATATATGTTTAATACATTAAGTGTTAATCCTGCATATGCTGGTTCAAGAGGCCACGCTGTAATAACAGCTTTGGGAAGAACACAGTGGGTAGGTTTTGAAGGAGCTCCTGACACACAAAATTTAAGTTATGATACACCTATTGGTAGATCAAAGTTGGGACTTGGATTAAATTTAGTAAATGATAAAATAGGTCCCTCTCATGAAATTTATTTTGATGGAAACTTGTCATATACTGTAGAAACAGGAGAAGTGGGTAACTTAGCTTTTGGACTTAGATTAGGAGGAAGGATATTAAATATTGATTGGACAAAAGGAAGATTGGTAAAAGATGAGGCTTTGTTTGCTAGTAATATTAATGGTAAGTTTTTACCAACAATAGGAGCAGGTATTTACTATCACGAACCTGAATGGTATATAGGTTTATCTGTACCAAATTTTATAAGAACTGAACATTATGATCAAAAATTAGCATCTACAACAACAACAGCAGTTGAAAGAATGCATTTTTTCTTAATAGCTGGTTATGTGTTTGAATTAAATGAAAATGTAAAGTTTAAACCAGCCGCTTTAGCTAAAATAGTTTCTGGTGCTCCATTGTCATTAGATGTTTCAGCTAATTTTTTATTTAATGATAAATTCAGAGCAGGTATAGCATGGAGATGGGGAGATTCAATAAGTGCTCTATTAGGTTTTCAAGCCACTGACTCATTATTAATTGGATATGCTTATGATTTAACTACATCTAATTATAATGTAACAAATTCAGGAACTCATGAAGTTATGCTTAGGTATGACATATTTAAAGAATATAAATATAAATCACCAAGGTTCTTTTAAACTAGAAAAAATAGAATTAATGAAATCACAAAAAATATTACTAATACTATTAATAGTAATAAGTGTTAATACAGTTTTTGCACAAAGCAGAAGAGTCGCTGATAGATATTTTGAAGAGTTTTCTTACATCCAATCAGCAGAATTATATAAATCTCTAGTGGTAAAAAAAGGAGACACTTCAAAACATGTTTTAAGCAGGTTAGCTGACTCATATTACAATAACGCTAATACTGAAGAAGCATTAATTTGGTATGAGAAATTAGTGAAGATTTATAAAAATGAGGTAACGGATAGATATTTATTTAAGTATGCCCAAACTCTAAGAAGTAAAGGAGATTATAAAAAATCAGATTCTATCTTTTTAGTTTTGTCTGAAAAAAATGATAAGAGTAATAGGAAAATTGAATTAGAAAATGAAAATTATCTTCTTGATTACTCAAATAATAAAGATCAAAGAATAAGTATTAGAAATTTAGCAATTAATACTCCATATTCTGATTATGGAGGTTTTATTTTAGATGGAAATGCCTATTATACATCTGCTACTCCAAAAAAAGGTAAAAAACAACGTTTATATAAATGGAATAATCAACCATTTTTAAATATTTACAAAGCTAAAGAAAGTATAGAAACCATAGAGGGAAATGAAAAGGATACAGTTTTAGAGTTAAATAATCATAAAATTTTACCTGAGCCTATTACTACAAGATATCATGAAGGTAAACCTGTTTTTACTAAAGATGGTAAAACTGTTTATTTTACAAGAAATAATTTTGATGGTAAAAGATTGAATAATGATAAGAGAAGATCTGTTAATTTAAAAATATATAGAGCTTCATTAGTAAATGGAGTGTGGAGTAATGTATTTGAATTACCTTTTAATAGTAATGAGTATTCTATAGGGCATCCAGCTTTAAGTCCTGATGAAAAATTATTATATTTTGTTTCTGACATGCCAGGAGGTTTTGGAGCATCTGACATTTATAAGGTAAAAATCAAAGAAAACGATGAGTTTGGTAAACCTATTAATTTAGGTGATAAAGTGAATACTTCTGATAAAGAAAAATTTCCTTTTATCGGAAATGATAATACGTTATATTTTTCTTCAGACGGACATTTAGGGTTAGGATTACTAGATGTTTTTCAAACTAAAATTAAAAATGATTCAACTTTTACAAAAGTTACTAATTTAGGAGAACCTTTTAACAGTAAAAGAGATGATTTTGCTTTTTATATTCATGAAGATGGTAAAAAAGGTTTTTTCTCTTCCAATAGAAAGAAAGGAAAAGGAGATGATGATATTTACAGCTATTATATATATACAACTCCTTCAATTTGTACTAAAACTATAACAGGAACTGTTGTTGATGCTAAAACTGGAGCTATAATACCAGATGCTATATTAAAATTAGTGAATGCTTCAGGTGAAGTAATGCATGAAACCATTTCTGATATTTCTGGAAACTATAAATTTGAAAAAGTATTGTGTGATTCAAAATATGTTATTAAAGCGAGTAAATTAGACCATAGACCAGATCAAAAACCTATTGATACTATGTCTAAAGAAATTGAAGTTGTAAAAGTTGATTTAAAACTTATTCCTTTAATAATAGGAGATCAAATTGTTATAAACCCAATTTATTTTGATTTTAATAAATCATTTATTAGAGAAGATGCCGAATATGAGTTAGAAAACATTGTTACAGTAATGAAAAATCACCCTGAAATTGTAATAAAAATTGAGTCTCATACTGATAGTAGAGGTAAAGATGCCTACAATAAGTTCTTATCAGACAAAAGAGCAAAATCTACAAGAGATTACATTATATCAAGAGGAATACCTAAGAAGAGTATAGAAAGTGCTATAGGGTACGGTGAAGAGCAGTTATTAAACAATTGTAATAATGCTAATCAAAGAAAGTGTTCAGAAAAGGAACATCAAGTAAATAGAAGATCATATTTCTATATTGTTAAAGGAAAAGATAGAATACAAGCTAAGCAACAGGCAGAAAAAATTAAAGTAAAAAAAAGAATAAGTAAGCGTAATAGTTACTTAATGTTTTTAAGAAATAATTTTAAATCAAATGGAAATAATCCAAGTCAAAATAAATGTACAAAAGATAGTGATTGTGAAGAAAAATAAAAATAATAGTTAGAAATTAAAAAAAAAGGAAGGTATTTTAAAATACCTTCCTTTTTTTTTAATTTCTAACTATTGACATGCAGACATAAAGTTCCGGCTTGTTTGCC
>JBELFC010000221.1:0-4159 GCA_042093175.1 Tenacibaculum sp.
ACATATTGTTTAATAAATTCAATAAAATCTTGCATAAAGCTAATTTAAGAAATGCAATGCGAAAGGCTCTCTTTTTTTCATTTTAAAAACAAATACTTTAATAAATAACTAAGTTTTAATATATACAAAACATATACAAAACCACCCTAAACACCTAAAAAACAAACCTTTAACCACTATCACAAAACACATCCATAAAATGTAAAGTTTTACGAACAGCAAATAATTCACAGTTAATCTTAATATCTTTGAATAGCTAATAATACTGTTTATATCAAAACTTTATTAAAAACTCTATTATGAATTCAAATAATAAACTAATTTTTTATTTTAGTTTTTTACTGTTTATTTTTCACTTAAAAATTAGCGCTCAAAAAAAAATCATTCCTGATTGGATTACCATTGAGGATGGACTGTCACAAGGATATATTTCTGGGCTGCATCAAGATTCTAATGGTTTTTTATGGATAGGTACTAAAGCAGGTTTAAACAAATATGACGGAAGAGAATTTAAATATTTTGATAATCAAAATATTGATATTACTTCTCTTCAAAATGAACAGATTAGAAGCATTAAAGGAGGTAATGATTTTGTATTAATAGCTACTGAAGGTGATTTGTATTTATTCATCCCTAAATTAAATAAATTTCACCCTTTTAAATTAGGCTTTGGTATTGGAGATATTTTCCAAGAAAATTCAAAAACTTATTGGATTGCTGATTTACAAGGTGGTTTTCACAAATTAACAAAATCTTCAAGTAAACATTTAAAAATAGAAAACCCGATTACTAGTTTTAAAATAGATAAAATAAAAAATGTAAAAATTAATTCATATTTTAAATTAACTAAGTATAAAAATAATATTCTTCATTTCCATCAAGAAGGTAAATTTAAAATACCTAAATTATTTAACTTTGAACAAGAGAAATCATTTAACCTGCCCTCAATTTTTAACAGAAAAATTCCTTCAGAAGAAAAAATAGGCTATACAGTTATTGATGAAGTTATTATAGTTTATAAGGATAATACTATCTATCTAGGAGACAAATTGAAATGGAAAAAAGTGTCTGTTTCTTATAAAATTATAAATGCTATAGTACTCCCCAAGAAAAAAATGTTAGTAATTAATACTTTTGACAAATATCTTTTTTTTGATTTAAAAGCTGTAAAAAATGGGCGTTTAGCAATTTCAGATGCAACATTTGTATTAGAAACAAAAAAAGCAGGTTTCACCTACGTTTTAGAAGATTATTCGGGTAATATTTGGCTTGGTACATCTGGCTATGGCTTAATGAAAATCAACCAACTCCAAATGCAAATAGAACACTATTTTGAAGGCGTCTCTATATATGCTAAGCCCTTTGTTTCTAGCAAAGGAACCGTATTTCTATACAATCCGATCAATGAAGAAAACTTATTAATTCCTAAGAATTTAAACGAAGCAGTTAAAATAAAAAAATTAACAAATAAATATAGAGAGGTTGAATTTATTCAGAACCCTAAAGACAAAATAATTTGGGCTATTTCAATTGATCCTAAAAATCTTATTATACACAAAGAAACCTCAAAAGGATTTAAATTATTTAAAAAACTCCCCATAAATTACCAATATAATTTCAGGCTTTTTGATCTTAACCCTAAAACCAACGAACTGGTTATAGCATTAGGTAGCAAACTTTATATAATAAATTTATTAAACGGAAATCAAACTATATACTCATATAAATCACAATTAAATTTATTAACACTTAAAATTGGTGTAGATAATCAATATTGGCTTGGAACAGAACAAGGACTAGTACAACTACATATAGATAAAGCTATTATTCATTCGAAAATATTTAATACAAGAAACTCTAAACTTCAAAATAACAAAGTCTCTGCTATTCATGTAGATAAAGATAACTCTAACAACTTATGGATAGGTACTAAAGGTGGTGGATTACACAAATTTGATGTTAATAAACAAACCATTACAAACTTCAATACTAAATTTCATTTTCCTGATAATACAATTTATGGAATACTAGAAGATCATTCAAAATATTTATGGTTGAGTTCAAATAAAGGTATAATTCGATTTCATAAATTAACTGGTAACATAAAACATTTTACTAAAAATGATGGTTTACAAGGCAATGAGTTTAACACATTTGCTTTTACTCAAAATGATCAAGGTATGATGTACTTTGGTGGTACCAATGGTCTTAATATTTTTAATCCAAAATTATTAGATAAAAATGAGAGCTTAGCTAAAGCCTTTCTTACTGAAGTTAAAATAAACAATACTAATTTACAAAGAAGTTTAACACCAGAATATCTTAAAAAAATTAAATTAAAATATTTTCAAAATAATTTGAGTTTTAAATTTGCGTCTACAGAATTTACAGCTCCTTTCAAAAATAAATTCAGTTATTATTTAGATGGAGCAGAAAAAGAATGGGCACATACATCTCTTCAAAATACCGCAAATTATTTAAATATTAAACCTGGTAATTATACTTTTAAACTAAAAACTAGTAACAATGACTCTGTATGGAACGAAGAATTCACTTCTTTAAGCATACAAATAACACCTCCATGGTATAAAACAACTTGGGCATATGGTTTCTATTTACTGCTATTTACTTCTTTAATAATTGGAATAATAAAACTCCGAGAAAATAGAATTAATCGCATTAGAAAATATGAAAATACACAATTAGAAAATCAGCTTTTAGAAACAAAAATATTAAATAAACAAAAAGATTTAATAGACTTAGCGAACTCTATTTCTGAAAACACTAAATGGAGAAACTATTTATTAAATGCTTTACAAAAAATAAAAATTTCAAAAGGACGTGCTAAAGAACAAAATTTCATAGATCTTATTAATGAAATTAAAATAAAAACTTCTGTTGAAAAAAACAGGATAGAATATCAAAATAAAATTGATGTTTTAAATAATGAATTTTATGTTAATTTATTAGCTAAATATCCTAATCTTTCAAAAAATGAACTGAGGCTTTGTTCTCTTTTAAAACTAGATTTATCATCTAAAGAAATCGCTGAAATACAAAGTATAGAGTTAAAATCTGTTTATATAAACCGAAGTAGATTAAGAAAAAAAATGGGGTTAACCCCAGATACAGACTTAATTAGCGTTTTAAAAAAAACATAACTAAAACATTAATTAACAATCACTTAAAAACAGTTGTATATAGAAAGTATATACTTAAAAAACTGGCTTAATTAAAGTTTAAAACTTAAAAAAAATAAATTTGTGGTTATACAATTCACCCCTTAATGATTATAATCATGAAATTTAAAAAATCTCAAAAACTATTATTACACATTTATTTCATTCTAATTAGTAATAATATCAATGCTCAAACCCCAATTAAAGTTGCTGGGTCTCCAACTATAACTGCCAAACAAAGTGGAAACTGGAGTACCCCTAACACTTGGGGTGGTAATTTACCGCAAGATGATGCTCGCATACTTATTCCTGCAAATATTACTGTAACTGTAGATGGAAAGATTTCTCAAGAATTTAAATCTATTCGTATTGCTTCACAAGGAAAATTACAATTTGCTACCAATGTAAATACAGAATTAAGAACAGAATATTTAGTCAGTCAAATGGGAGGAATATTTGAAATTGGAAACAGTTCAACTCCTATTAATACTAATGTAAAAGCATCTTTAGTATTTGCTTGGAGAGGAGGTACTACTAAAGATCAAGATAATAGTAGATTTGCACCAGGAGCAGTATTAATGGGACCTGTTAGAATGCAAGGTGCAACTAAAACTAGCTGGACAACATTAGGTGTTCATCCATCGGCAGGCACTAACCAATTAACTTTAGGTACCACTCCTACTGGTTGGAAAGTTGATGACAAATTAGTAGTTGCAGGTACAGACATTAATGATTATAAAAGTGATGAATTAGTAACTATCAATAGTATTTCTGGAAATACAGTTACTTTAAAAAATACACTTACTAAAAATCATCAACCTCCTACCGAATTAGCAAATAGTGTAGATGTTCATGTTTCTAATAATACAAGAAATATTGTAATCTCTTCAGAAAACCAAAGCGTTACAGCTCTAGATGGAACAGATGGATATGGGAAACCAAGAGGACATATTATGTTTATGCATAATCCTAATGTGCAA
>JBELFC010000222.1:0-4143 GCA_042093175.1 Tenacibaculum sp.
GTGTCATTACCAACGAAACACAGTGGAGTGAAGTAATTTTTTAGTAAGGGTTACGTAATATAAAGACAACTTCGTCCCTCGTTGTGATATTAATAATTTGTCATTAGGATTAAAGAACTAAAGTAATAACCATTCTAACTTTTATACTTAAACCATTTAGGGTAAAAATCAGAAAAACAAACGTATAGATTAAAACTTGTTATAAAGAAGTAGAAAAATTGGTTTTGTTAACAAATTAGCTATATTTTTATACTATGAACACACTAAGACTATTACTACTAGAAGATTTAGATAAAGAAGCTAATGCGCTTATTTCTTTTTTAGAAACAAATGACTATGAGGTTGTTAGAGTGGCAAATGCAGAGGAGGCAGAGAAGGAGATTAAAAATCGATTTTTTGACGTGATTATTTTAGACATCATGATTGATGGTAGGCCAGAAGGAATAGAGTTGGCTCAACGTTTGAATCAACGTGATATGAATGTGCCGTTTTTATTTTTAACGAGTATGCAAAGCAAAACTGTTTTTGATGAAGCTAAGCTTACTAATCCTATGGTTTATCTATTAAAACCATATAATGAATTAGAGCTTTTGTATTCATTAGAGCTAGCTATTGAATCGTGTTATCAGCAATCTAACAGTATTAGTTTTAATGAGCAAAATGCAGTATTAAGTCCTTCTTTTTTATTTATAAAAAAGAAAAGGAGTGTTGTTAAAGTAGATGTTAGTTCAATAAACTATATAGAAGTTAAAGAGAAGTATTGTAGTTTACTTTGTGATGAAGGAAATTATTTAATAAAACTATCATTAACAAAATTAAAAGAGATGTTATCAAATCCTGACTTTAAGCAGGTACATCGTAATTATTTGGTAAACATTAAAAAAATAAAAGAGATTTACTTTGAAGATAACTTAATTATTCTTCAGAACAAAGGGCAAATACCTTTTAGTGAGCGTTACAAAAATGCATTTATAAAAGATAATACTATTTTTAGATAAATCAGTTTGTAGTTTAGCTCTCGCTATGACGTTACAATTTGTCATTACTAAAGAGTGATAGATAACGATTCAAGTATTCTTTCAGTTTGTAGTTTAGAGTTTTATGAAAGCTTCGATGCTCTCACTATGACGTTTTATATTGTCATTACAAAAGAGTGATAACGACTGAAGTAATCTTTCAGTTTGCAGTTTAGAATTTTAAGATAGCTTCGATGCTCTCACTATGACGTTACAATTTGTCATTACGATTGAGGAACGAAAGAAGTAATCTTTCAGTTTGTAGTTTAGAATTTTAAGATAGCTTCGTTGTTCTCGCTATGACGTTTTAATTTGTCATTACGATTGAGGAACGAAAGAAGTAATCTTTTTATATCGATAACTGAGTATTGAGATATCTTAATTATTCTCGCTATGACGTTTTATATTGTTATTACATTTATTACAACTAAAACTAAACATTTCTGATATCAAAAATAGCTCCGTTTACCAACCTGTCTTCTATATCAATTGTATAAATAGTATTAGCTACAAATTCTGGGGTATATAGCTCATTGTTTTCTTTTAAATCAATGAAACGTTGTAGGTTTTTAAAATCATTTTCACTTGTGTTTCTTATTTGTGATTGCATATTAGTGTCAACTACACCTGGGTATAAAGCAATACACTTCACCCCATTTTTAATCGATGCTTGTTCAGAAGCTGTTGTTTTGGTAAGCATATCAATGGCAGCTTTAGATGTACAATAAACACTCCAACCTTCATAAGGCTTGGTAGCAGCTCCTGATGAGATATTTATTATTTGCTTTTTACAAGTAATACTTTGTGTTAATTTGATAAATAAACTAGTTAAAATAATTGGAGTAGTTATGTTTAATTGAATAGTCGTATTAATATCGTTAGGTGTTAAATTCTCAATTGTTGTTATTTTACCTAATCTACCTGCATTATTTACTAAAGTGATTGAAGTAATTACCTGTTGTTTTATTTCTTCTAAAAGATTTTTAAAATGAGTTTCTGTATCTTTTAAATTACTTAAATCAACAGTAATTTGAGTAACATTTTTTATATCTGAAGTACTTCTAGCTAAAGAATATACTTTATAGTTTTTAGTCGCATATTTATTAGCTATTGCTTTTCCAATACCTTTACTTCCTCCTGTAATAATAATAACATCCATAGTGTAAATATAAATAAAGTGTATTTATAGATAAAATGCTTCTGAATAATTTGTTTACTTTTTAAGTTAAATACCAATTTAGATATAAGCATTTGTTTGATAGTTTTATAAAGAGAGAGAAATTCGTTTATCTATACTTTTCTATCATTTTATCGTAGCTTATAAGTAACTAGACTTAATTTATAAGAAAGAAGGTGGCTCCTATTGTATTTTTATAAAAAGTTATTTCATTAATAGATTTTTTAAGTTAGTTTTTAGTTTGAGCTCTCTTCGGAGAGCTTTTTTATTGTTAACTAATGGTTAGTGTGTAGTAAATTAAGGGTAAACCCTTAGCTTACTTATAGGGATAACCCTTAGTGTTTGTTGTTTTTATTTTGTATAAATTGCAGTGTGTTTGTCTAAGAGTTTCAAACACAATACATTCTGCTAATATTTAAGGGATATCTCCTTTCAGAAATGAAGGGAGATTTTTTGTTGTATAAAATTAAATAAACATCTAAAAAGGTGCTGGAATTGTTAATTTCATCTCTTTTTTAGAATCTGGGTGAATAAAAGAAATGCTTTCTGCATGTAAATGAAGACGATTTGATTTTGTACCATACAAGTCATCACCAACAATAGGAGAGTTTAGTCCTAAATGGTGAGCCATGTGTACTCTCAATTGATGTGTTCTACCAGTTATTGGGTATAAATGAACTTTAGTCCTTCCTTTATTAACACTAACTGTTTCCCAATGAGTGAGTGCTTTCTTTCCGTGTTGATAACATACTAATTGTTTTGGACGATCTTCTAAGTCTACACGTAACGGAAGATTGATGGTACCTTTTTGATTTGGTAAAACACCATTTATAATAGCTACATATCGTTTTTGAATAGTTTTATTAATAAATTGAGCTTGTAGCTCTTTATGAGTTTCTTTTGTTTTTGCAATAAGTAATATACCAGATGTTGACATATCCAATCGGTGTACAACTAAAGGGCCAGTAGCGTTTGGATATTTTTCACGGACTAAGCTTTCAATTGTATAGGAGATTTCTTTTCCTGTTACAGTTAAAAACTCAGCAGGTTTATTAATAGCTAACATATATTTATCTTCATAAATAATATCTAACTCTTGTGGTTTATTTAATTTTTTTATCAAAGGATTCTCTTCAACTGTTAACCCTTGTAACATATGATTTAGAATAGGTTTACATTTACCAGAACACGCTACATAGTAGTGTAAATGTTTCCTTATAGAAGTAGATAAGGGTTTACCCCACCAAAATTCAGCTAAAGCAATAGGAGTTAGTTGATTATTAAAAGCATATTGAAAAAGTTTTGGAGCACAGCAGTCACCACTTCCTGCTGGAATATTTTGAGTATTATTAAAAATATCTAATAAGTTTTTAGATTGCTGGTTTGCATTTGTAAATAGATAATGTTTAAATATTTTTTGTTGAATATTTGCTGAAGTTTCTGCTCGTTGTTTTTTTAATAACTCAATTTTATTTTCATAATTCAAAAAAGCTTTCTTTAATGAATTTATTTTATTATTTAAATAAACCTCGTATTCACGTAAGTAAAACTCTTCATTAATATTTAGTTGGTTATTAACTAACTTTTGTTCTTTTCTAAGTTTGCGTTTTCTTTTAATTTTAGAATGCTCTTGATTTAATAACTCTTTATGAACTTGTTTTTGAGTGTTGTATTGCTTTTTTAATTCAATATATTCCTTTTTGTTAGCTAATGAAATTACTTGTTGGTTTATAGTGTTTAATTCGTTTTCTGTTTGTGTATAAAAACCGTTAGGATTTAAAATGTCAAATATTGGGGGGACAAAAAATAGATGTTGTGTTTTATTTGCTACTTTACCTGAAAATGCTGCTAAATAACCTATTTTACCTGTAGGGAGCTTAACAACTAAAACTCCCAACATTTTACCTAAAGCTTCAGTACTATTATTAGATAAACCGAAATCATGTTTAA
>JBELFC010000223.1:0-4102 GCA_042093175.1 Tenacibaculum sp.
ACAATATTTCCATCAGGGTCAATCATTATAAATCTTGGTAACCCTTTAATAGCGTACTTTTTTATAAAATCAGAACCAAAAGATTTATCGGCGAATAATTGTACACCCCCCATTTCTTTTTGGTCAATAGTTTGTTTCCATTTTTCTTTCGCATTAATGTTGTCAACACTAATACTTACAAATTCAATGTTTTTATCATGATATTGCATTTCAAGTCTCTTTAATAAAGGAGTCTCACGCTTACAGAAACCACACCAAGTAGCCCAAACATCAATATAAACATACTTTCCTTTACCTAATAAATCATCTAAAGAAGTTTTAGTTCCATCATAATTTTCATAATTATCAAATTTAGGAGAAGGTTTACCTTTTGCAGTAATTTTTAATGAATTGTATATTTCACCAATTCTGTCTTTATGATTTTGGTTAGAAGAGTATTTTAAAAACTTATTGTAATAAGCTTCAGGGTCTTCAGTATATGTAATCCCAGATTGAGCAGATCCTTTATATTTCTCGTTAAATAAAAGATCATTTTTAGTAATTGAATCACTTACTTCATTATGAACAGTTTCTATGTAAGTTAAAAAGAAATCTCCAGTGTCTGTTAATTTTGCATTTGTCTTTTTTGAT
This sequence comes from Tenacibaculum sp., assembly GCA_042093175.1. Taxonomy (GTDB): domain Bacteria; phylum Bacteroidota; class Bacteroidia; order Flavobacteriales; family Flavobacteriaceae; genus Polaribacter. The sequence continues at coordinate 631 of JBELFC010000223.1, forward strand.
ATTTCTCCAACTAAAATTTCTCTGTAATAAGCAGAGTTAATATAATCTTCGCCGTTATTGTAATTGATTTTATCAGAAACAGAAGGGAAGTTTTCAGAAACAACAAACTCATCATCACCAATTAAAATAGGATGATATACTGGGTATTGATACAAATCTCTTAAATATTCATACTCAATATTTTTAATTTCTTTTTTTAAGAAGGCTTCAGGTAATTGACTACCCACTGCTAAATCTGTTAAAGTATTTTTATAAGTACCAACCTTTTCTAAAAAAGCTTCCTCATCAAGGGCCAGTAATTTTCTAAGGCTCTCTATTTCGCTAGTAAATATTTTACCTTTTTTGATAAAATATTGATTGATAGCGGCATTAGTTCCTTCAAAATTGATAGCGTCTAATTTCTTATAATCAAAAAGAAGCTTAGTATCTTCAGTTTTCGTTAAGTATAAGTTTATAGGTTTTTTATTTACGATCAGTTTGTAATAACCTTCTCTATCAATTTTGATAGTATCAATAAAAGTTTTATTTTTCTTATCAAACTTTATCTTTTTTTCAAATCCAAATCCTTGCAACTTAACATCTCTTTTCTTAAAGTTGTCAATAGACCCGGAAATAACTAAATAATCTTTTACAGGTTCTTTCTTACATGAAAGTATAATACCTCCTATGAGGGCTAAAAGTACTAGTTTTTTCATTCTTCTGTATTTAGGTGTAATATAATATTTCAAGTACCGAAAGTACTTTATTTAGTTTTTTTTTCAAAGAAATTAACAGATTATTTCGTTTTTGTTTGAAATTTTATAGTTTTTTTATGTTTTTAGTTTGATATTTTAACTTTTTCATGTGGTTTTTACTTTGTTAAAAGTATTATTTCGAGAGTTTTTCATAGTTATTAATAGGGTTTTAGGTGCCTTTTTTCTAGGTTTTACGCCTTATTTTCTCTCTATTTTAATAACTTATTGTATTAATTAATAAGCTAAGAATATCTTGTTTTTTTAGAAATGAATTAGATGAAAAAAACCGAAGCATTAGCTTCGGTTTTTACTTTCTTTTTCAATAACAATCATCCCCTCAAATCTGTCGTAATAAATAGTAGATAGTCCTTCATAGTTTATGAATAAATTGTTAAAGCTATGTTAAATCAATAACTATGCCGTATTTGTGATTATTTTAATAAAAGATGTTTTTTTTTATACTTTTTTTATTTTTATGCTTATTTTGTTAGTATGTATGTTTTAATTAATTCAATAAGCTGCAGTAATTGATTTTAGTTAGTTGGTGTGGTTACATTTAGTTTCCAATGAGATACTGAAAAACCCTCTACTTTAAAATAGAGGGTAAAAAGTTAACTTAATGTACAAGGGGAAAAAAATTAAGTAACCTTCCTAAGGTACAAAAAATAATATAATAACCCAAAAATGATACTTTATGAATGGTTGTTTTGTATATGTGCTGAGTTTTGATAAAGAAGAAAACCAACTTTTTAAGTAGCTATGAACTACTGTTGGTTTGTTTTTTTAATTATAAGAAGAATATTAATCTTTTTTGGGGTAAAATCTATTAGGTTTGCAGTTATAGTGAAAAGAGAAATTTTATTGTAAAAAGTATTGCGTTTTTAGATATTAAAGATTGATTATATATGAAAAGGAGAGTTTCTAATTTTTTATTGCTATTTGTAACATTGTACTGTATTTTATGTACAAGTTTGTGTTTTTTTCAAGAGAAGTTAATATTTCTACCCACAAAATTAGAAAAGGATTATCAATTTGATTTTAAGCAAAACTTTGAGGAACTATATTTTAAAACTAGTGAAGGTAAGTTGTTAAATGGACTTTTATTTAAAACTATTAATACTAATGGGCTTGTTTTTTATTTTCATGGGAATGCAGGAGCGTTAAATTCTTGGGGAAATATAGCTAAAACCTATACTGATTTAAATTATGATGTTTTTATATTAGATTATAGGGGGTATGGGAAAAGCGAGGGAGAAATAACTAGTCAAAAACAATTATATGAAGATAATCAATTAGTGTATAATAAACTCAAAGAGATATATAAGGAAGAAGATATTATAATTTTAGGCTATTCAATAGGTACTGGCTTAGCTTCAAAGTTAGCTTCAAGTAATACTCCTAATCAATTAATTTTACAAGCTCCTTATTATAATTTAATTGATATAATGAAGCAAAATTTTTCTTTGGTACCCTCATTTATTTTAAAATATAAGTTCATGACGAATGAGTATTTAAAGGATTGCAAGATGCCGATAACAATTTTTCATGGTGATAGTGATACTGTTATCAATTATGAATCTTCTTTAAAATTAAAAGAAGAATTTAAGGATAGAATTCATCTTGTAACTTTAAAAAACCAAGGACATAATCAAATAACTTACAATAGAGATTATAATAGAGAATTAAAAAAGATATTAACTAAATAAACTATAAAGCGCTTTAGGGTGCTAAAAAAGAAAATTAATGAAAGTACATTCAATATTAATAAGCTGTTTTTTTATAATTATTTCATCGATTTATGCTCAAGATAAAGATTATAAATTTCAAGATGATAAAGTTAGTTTTAAAATATCTTTTCCTGTAAAACCGAAAATAACTGAAGAAACAAGAAATACTGATTATGGAAAAATAACGATTACATCATTTGATACTGAAGATAAGAATGGCGATAATTTATCTTACAATGTTAGTTATATAGATTATCCTAAAAGCTTTACTGATACTTTAAGTGTAAAAAACACTTATGGTTTGTTTAATGGAGCTCAAACAACAAATATTAATTCTGAAAGTATTCAATTATTAGGTACTTTTAATCTAGATATATTAGGATATGTTGGGAGAGAATTTAGATGGAAAGACATTGATAATAAAATTATGTTTAGAGCTAGGTTTTATTTAGTTGATAATAGAATGTATATTTTAAGTGTAAGAACACAAGAAAAAAATAACTTTAATGTTGGGATAAATCAATTTCTTGAATCATTTGAACTTATTGGAGTTAAGCCTAAGGTTATTAATCAGAAAAAAGTAATAAAGAGTCAAAAAATTTATAAAATCAAATTTCCTATGAAAGCTGAAAAGCGTGAAATGGAAACTTCAACTGAATATGGTAAATCAAATATTTATATAGAATTATATCAGCCAAAACTTAAAAATGATGACAACTTTATATATATGATTTCTGTTATGAAATATCCAAAGGATATTACTAAAACAAGTGGATTTAAATTAGATGAGTACTACTCAAAAGTCATTAAAAAAGCTTTATTAGGAAGGCAATCAAAATTAATAAGTAAAAAGAAAGTATTTATAGATGGTAACCAGGGAATAGAAGTAAAGGAAAGTTTTAAAGGAGGTTTAATAGTAATTAAACAAAAAACTTTTATTAATCAAAATTTACAGATATCACTTCAAGTAATGACAATCCCAAGGAATGATGAAAATGATTCAATGAATAA
>JBELFC010000224.1:0-1570 GCA_042093175.1 Tenacibaculum sp.
AAATGCTGAGAATAAGATAATAAAACCAATTCAAGCAGTTCACTTGTTACATTATATAGCAACAAAGAAAGAAAGACAGGTAGAGAGTAATTTAGTTTTTGAAAAATTTTTGTGTAATGTTCCAATAAATCATTCAATACCTAGAAATATTAAGTTATCTGAAGAATTAAAAGAGAAAGCAGAAGAGCTAATGAAAGCTGTAACTCAAAATTGGGAAGTGCTTAAAAAATCTTCTCCTGACCTTATTAGAAATGAATTTATACAAAGAGTAGGTAAATTAGATTTAACTAAAGATAACCCGAATATTACTATTGAAAGAAAAGTGCATGATATATTGTTAGATAAGTTACCATGGAATTATAGTATGTGTAAACTGCCATGGATGAAGGGGTTAATTTTTACAAACTGGTAATTTTAAAATTGATGTAATGAAACGAAGAATAAGAAAAATACAACCACAAATAGTAAAAAAAGACTCTCTTTTCTTTAAACCAAATATCCAAACAAAATTAAAAATGGGTAGTTCTGGAGATAAGTATGAGGTAGAAGCTGATAAAATGGCTGATAAACTGGTTAATAATAAAAATGAAGGAGGTTTATTACAAAGAAAAAAGGTGGATGAAGAGATCCAAAAGAAATCATTAGCATCTGAAGTAACACCATTAATTCAAAAAATGGAAAGTTCAGAAGAAGAAACAGTTCAACAAAAAAAAGAGAAAGAAGTAATAGTTCAAAAGCAAGAAGAAGAATCTGTTCAAACAAAGGAAGAGGAAACTATTCAAGAAAAAGAAGAAATACAATCTAAAATAAAAAATTCAAAATCAATAGCTAAACCACAGTCTTCTTTTGAAGGTAAATTAAGAAAAGGAAGTGGAGGCCAAAAAATGGATGCTCAAACGCTAAGTGAAATGGAGTCAGGCTTTGGTGCAGATTTTAATAACGTAAAAATACATAATGATTTGGGTGCATCTCAAATGAGTAAAGAAATAGGCGCGCAGGCATTTACACATGGAAATGATATTTATTTTAATAAAGGAAAATATAACCCTAATTCAAGAGAAGGAAAGCATTTACTAGCTCATGAATTAACACATACTATTCAACAAAAGGGAATGGTACAAAAGAAGGTTCAAAGAAAACCTGACTCAGCAGTTCCTGCTAATAATAAAAAAGATAAAAATACTTTAGAAAAATATAAAACAGCATTTCCTTTTTTCTATGCTTATATGAATGATCACTTCGGAGAGTATTTAACTGGGAGTGAAAAAATAAAAAAGGCTTTACTTAAAAATTCCGTAGGTATTTTAACTCCTGAAAAAATTAAAGAAACAACTGATTTTGAAAAAGGAAATGGTCCTAAAATAGAATTAGTAGAGTTTTCGAATCCTAATCAAAATGGAGAATATTTTTATCAAGGGAATACAATTAAACTAAATTACAAACTAGTAGAGAAGTATGAAGAAGTACTCTCTAACCCTAATGCAACTGCTGAGCAAAAAAATGCGATTAGTATAAGTTTGAATCAAGTTTTGATAAATGAATTTACTCACTATGGAGATGCTTTAGATGG
>JBELFC010000224.1:1670-4081 GCA_042093175.1 Tenacibaculum sp.
ATTGATAAAAGTTTAATACCTCCAATACCTAAAATAAAATAAAAAATGTTTGTAGCTAAACAAAATAATTCAAGTAAACCATCTACATCACCGACTTCAAAGTCGAATAACTTTATACAGCCTAAATTGAAAGTTGTAAAGTCAGAAGATAAACAAGAAGCTACAAAAAATAAAAAGCAAGAAAAAAATAAGAAAACTCAAGAAACATCAAAACTCTTTACACCAAAAACACAAACAAAAGGATTAGATACGGTAATTAATTCTAAAAATAAACAAAAAGAAGAAGGTAAGGAGAATTCAAAAGAGAAAGAAAGTGGAGAAGAGTTAGTTGTAAAAGAGGTAAATACAAAACAAGTTACTATTGAGAACAGTAGCGGTGAAAATTCAATAAAAAAGGCAGTAAAAGTAAAAGGTGAAAAAGAACTAGTAAAAGCTAAAAATAAGGAAGAAAAACAAAAACCAGTAGGTGAAAAAGAGAAGGGAACTTTAGGTAAAAAGGTCGCAGAAAAAACAACACCAAGAAATCCAAAAGAAGATCCAAATTTTAAAAACCTTGAAGGAAAACTAAAAAAAACATCAAAAGAACAACAACAACACGAAGATTCAAAAACGTCAGCATCAGTAGCACAAAGTGCTGCGGTTTCTCCAGAGAATGAACGTGTGAGTATGGCACAATCTGGACAGGTTGAAGCAATGGCTGAAGCAGAACCAGGTACATTTAATGCGGCAGATTTTAAAGCAAAATTAATGAAACGCATTGAAGGAATGCAGTTGCCTAAAAATCAAGATGAAGCTGCTAATTTTGATGAGAATAATAATATTGATGAGGTAAATCAGTCTGCTACGCAAGATGTAGAAAATGAAAAAACTGCAGCAGCAGGGCCAGTAGAACAAACATCACAACAAGAGCCCAATGTTGGAGCAATACCACAACGAGAAGTAACACCATTACCTGCGGCTCCAATAGGGAATAAACCAGCAACGGCAAATCCAAAAAAGGCAATGCCTCCTAAACGAGGAAATGCAGAAGTTAATAAACCGCTTGAAGATAATGTTGCTGAGGTAGATCAACAAATGGCAACTAACAAAGTAACAGACGAACAGTTAGAAAAATCTAATGAGCCATCTTTTACGCAAGGTTTAGATGCTAAAAATGAAGCTAAAAAAGATGCGGCAATTGCGCCAGCACAATTACGTCAAAAAGAAAAAGGAGCACTTCAAAGCGCAAAAGCTGGAGCAACGGGGAAAGAGCAAGCAGGTTTAGCAGAAATGCATCAAAATAGAAGTAAACTATTAACTCAGGTTACAGGATCACAAACAAAAACTGGTGGGAAAGATACTTCGGAACGTACTCGGATTGCAACAGAAATTAATAAAATTTATGAAAACTCTAAAACTGATGTAGAAACAATATTGAGTGATTTAGATGCAAATGTAAAAAAGGTATTTAAAGCTGGAACTGAACTTGCAAAGAGAAAATTTGAAAATCATGTAGCATCTAAAATGAGAGCCTATAAAGCAAGGCGTTATAGTGGAGGGGTAGGTAAGTTAAAATGGATTAAAGATAAGTTTGCAGGAATGCCAGATGAAGTAAATAACTTCTTTGTTACTGGTCGTCAGGAATATATAAATACTATGGATAAGGTAATAACAAAAGTAGCTGAATATGTAGCTGCTAAGTTAGCTGAAGCCAAAAAAAGAGTAACTACTGGTAAGCAAGAAGTTCAAGAATATGTAACATCATTACCTCAAAATCTTCAAAAATTAGGAAAGGAAGCAGCAGATGAAATTAATGATAAATTTGATGAACTGGAAGATTCTGTAAATAGTAAACAAGATGAATTAATTGATAGTTTAGCAGAGCAGTATATGGAAGGATTAAATGCTGTTGATGCTCGTATTGAAGAAATGAAAGCTGCAAATAGAGGTCTTATTGATGCAGCACTAGGATTTATAAATGGTATTATAGAAACCATTAAAAAACTGAGAGATTTAATAGCAACATTATTAGCAGAAATTAAAAACGCTATGGATGTTATTATGGAAGATCCCATAGGTTTTGTTGCTACATTATTTGACGGAGTAGGAAAAGGAATTGATATGTTTATGGCTAATATTCAAAAACATATGTTAGGTGGTTTCGTTACATGGTTAACAGGAGCTATGGGACCAGTAGGAATTACTATTCCAGATAATTTATTTAGTCTCAAAGGAATTTTCAGTTTGGTAATGCAAGTACTTGGATTATCATGGGATTTTGTACGTAAAAAATCAGTACTACTCATGGGAGAACCAATGGTAGCAGCAATGGAAAAAGGCTTTGAAATGTTTCAAATTATTAGGGCTAAAGGTGTTTCTGGAATGTGGGAATATATTAAAGAGCAATTTACAGATCTTAAAGAAACAATTAT
>JBELFC010000225.1:0-4039 GCA_042093175.1 Tenacibaculum sp.
TGGTAAACATTCTGAACATCGTCCTCTTCTTCTAATCTCTCTAAAAGCTTTTCAACTTCTTCTTGTTGTTCGGTTGTAAGTTTCGTAGTTGTGGTTGGAATTCGTTCAAAACCAGAAGATAAAATCTCTAAATTGTTTTCTTCTAAATATTTTTGTATTCCACCAAATTGCTCAAAAGGAGCATAAATCATAATACCATCTTCGTCTTTAAAAACTTCTTCTACATCAAACTCGATCATTTCTAATTCAAATTCTTCTAAATCTATTTGTAAGCTTTCTTCATTAATTCTAAAGTTACAAGTATGATCAAACATAAAAATAACTGAACCAGAGGTTCCCATATTACCGTTACATTTGTTAAAAGCAGCACGTACATTCGCAACAGTTCTGTTATTATTATCAGTAGCAGTTTCTACAACGACAGCAACTCCATGAGGAGCATATCCTTCAAAAAGTGTTTCTTTATAGTTAGCAGTATCTTTATCTGAGGCTTTTTTAATGGCACGTTCAACATTATCTTTTGGCATGTTTGCAGCCTTAGCATTTTGAATAACAGCACGTAAACGTGAGTTGGTTTCAGGGTTTGGGCCACCTTCTTTTACTGCCATTACAATATCTTTACCAATACGAGTAAAGGTTTTAGCCATAGCTGACCAACGCTTCATTTTTCTAGCTTTCCTAAATTCAAATGCTCTTCCCATTTCTAAATAATTAAGTTTTAATGCCTGCAAATGTAATTATTGCAGAATATATTTACAATTTAAAATCGTTTTTTGAATAAGAGTTCTTCATCTTTTTCTCTGTAGGCTTTCCAGGTACCTACTTGAACTCCTTTTTTGTACTTTCCTGTTATTTTTAAATTTCCATTTTTATAATATTCACTATAATCACCATGTTTCAACCCGTTTTTTAATTCCACTTCAAATTTTATGGTACCATTATCATGTTTCTTTATAAACTCTGAAGCACTTAAATCATTTGGGAATATTTCAGGTATTTTAAAAAAAGTTTCTTTAGTCATTGTTACAGATGCTGTATCATTTTCTTTGACAAGCTTTTTTAATAAATCTCTTTTTAAGTCTCTATTACTTCTTAACTGTTTATCAATTTCAACAGGATTTTCATAAGCAATTGCTAAGTAGTTTTCAAAATGACTACCTCTTGAAATTAACTGAAGTCCAATTTGAGAAAAAGAAATTAAATACTCTTTGTTTTTATGTATTTGCCTTCTAGTTTTTCTATCAGTAAAACTTAGTAAGTCGTCATAAATATATGGAGTATTTATGTATGCAAACAAACTTGATTTCTCATCAAATTGATCATTAAAATCTAAAAACTTTTTGCTAGAAGCTAAAGTGTAACCTATAAGTTGTGTGTTAATTATTTCTTTTAAGGTATTAGGACTGTTGCTAAAAATAACATAGTCATCTATAATTGTAAAATACGGTTTCTCCATTTTAGAAAATAAATCACCCGCTAACATTTTAAAGAAACCTTTTAAGTCTAAGAAGTTTATAGTTTGGTTTTTATAATTTATTTGTTTGAATTTTAAAGGTGTTTTTTCTTTTATTTTTGTTAAAATAAAGTCTAAATTTTCTTTAGCTTTATTAATGCTATTTGTTTTTAATACAACTGCTACATCTTTTTGTTTTTTAGAAATAGCATCATTAATATGTAATAGAGCTATCTCGTTTCCAATCCAGCTAAAAACATGTTCTTTTAAGTTGATATCTAATCTGTTTTCAATATCAGTAACCTGTTCAGTGTATGCTTTAAAGCTATCTTGGTTTTCTTCTTTTATAGTTTCAAAATTTTCATGAAACTCATCAAAGCTATCAAAAGCAAAACTTAAATAGAGAGCTGTGTTTTTAGGAGCTATTTTAGCTATAGATCGTTTTCCTTTTCCTGACTTTTGCAAAGCTCGCAAGTAACTTTCTGAACTTAGGTCAAAGTTGGTGAACCCTTCAGCTTGAATTATTGTGCTTTCTTTTAATCCAACATCAAAACCAGAATATAGCCATGTATTTCCAATCGTTTTTAAAATATCAGAATTTACTTTGTTAGAAAAGCAAGACAAATATTTATTAAGATATTTGTAATGAATAAATAGTTTAAATAAGCCATCTTCAGGAGTTTCTTTATTAATTTCAACAAAATCAACATCTCTACCAATAACTGGTTCTAAATATTGATCAATTGATTTTTCAACTAATACATGCGTATAAGAGGCTATTAATTGATTTTTAATAAAAGAAATATATAAAGTTTCTCTCTTTTTTTTATCGTATAATTCTGTTATTTCATGATTATGGTATTGCCTTTTTGTTACTTTATATCCTTCACCAGCAAGTTTGGCTATAGAGCTTTTTAAAAAACTTAGTTTAGATATTTTTTGTAAATCAACAACATAAAATAATCCATATGTTTTTGGTTTATAAACGTGTATTGAGATAAGTAAGTCTCTTTCGCCTAAAAATTGGATTATTTTTTGCTGTTCCTTAAATGTTTTGTCAAGGTTATTAAGGCTTTCAGTGACAGTATTAAAATAAGAGTTTTTTTGTAGGTGCTTCCAAATATTACTATTACTAATTTCATCCCAAGTGTCAATAGGACGTTCAGTATCTACGAGAAAAACAGCATCATCAGGAATTAAATAAATAGGATTAATATTGTCTTCATCAACAGTGGTGAAAACATAAATTTGATAAATAATGATACTAAGTAAAATAAGTAATGCAGAAAATAGTATCTTTTTTTTCATAGGTTTTCTTTGTTAATGTTTTTATAGAACACAACAAATTTAGAAAAATCATAAAGGTTTAAAAAGAAAATCACTTTCAAAAAATATATTAAAAGTGATTTTCTTTAATTTTAACATATTTGTAATCAATACTTCGATAATTTAAGTGAGCTAAATTTTAATAAAAGCAACTCTGCGGTTATTTGCTTTTTCTTCAGGAGTATTATTGGTATTCAATGGTTCGTTTTCTCCTTTTCCAATAGTAGTTAATCGTGTTTCAGAAATTCCTTGAAGTATTATTGCTTGTTTAACAGCATCTGCACGTTTTTTTGAAAGTGTAAGATTATCATTTGCGTTTCCATCGCTATCTGTGTATCCGATTATTTCTATTTTCCAATCTGGGTTTTCTTTTAAAACTGTAGTTATTTTATTTATGATTCCCATAGATTGCAGTTTTATTTTTGCTTTTCCTGAATTAAAAAGAATTCCATTTGTAACATATTTACCTTCACTCATTATACGCTTATACATTTGCCCGCCTCCATGAGCAATACGTATATTTTTAATACCAGTAACTAGTTTTCTATTGTCAAATGACTTAGGAGTGTCTAAAACTATGGTAAAACCTTTTATATCGGTAGGGAAGTTAAGAATGTTACCAATCCTTTTTTCATCGTGATATATTTTTAGTTTCTTTTTGTAATAAGAAATAGAAATGTGGTGCCAGCTTTTCTTCGAACCAAAATTTATGTTTTCAAGATTAAATCTTTGGTCTTTGGTATAAATATTACCCTCAACATTATTTTTTCTATGGGTGATTGTAATATCACCACTATGTCCAAAGTTTTTATATTCTTTAAGGTTACCAGAAAAAAATATTTTTAAATCAAGCCAATCATTAACATTTTTAATATCATCAATATAAATATCAAATTCAACAGTGAATTCATTTCCTAAGTAGTTATTGTTATTAATTAAAGGAGAAATTGTGTTTGTGTATTTAGTCGTAGGGATTATTACTTTTTGATTGTTAAAGAGAGCAATTTCAGCTCCTCCTTCAAATAAGTCCCATTTTGAAGGAAACTCTCCAATTTCTTCATATTTTAAATTATCAAAGAAAACAATTTTTTCACCTGGTATAAATTTGAAGTTACGCCATACATTTATAGAGTCGTTAGCTGTTTTTGTTGATGTTTTATTGTTGTTTTCTTTTTTTTTGCTTGTCAATTTTTTGATTTACTTTTTTGTCAATTTCTTTTTCGGCTTTCTTTACAATAGTGTTTTCAGCTTTGTTTTTTA
>JBELFC010000226.1:0-4009 GCA_042093175.1 Tenacibaculum sp.
AAAGTCAAATTGATGTTTTTTGACAGAAAAATTATTAATTCTTAAAAAACAATATTTTTATTTTATGAAATCTGAAATTTGTTACTTTTGTATGTTTATATTTTTGAATTATTAATAAATGGAAGATACAATACTAATTATAGGTGCTTGTGGTCAAATAGGTACTGAGTTAACTGAAAGGTTAAGAGAGGTTTATGGGGGTGAAAATATAATAGCTTCTGATATTAGAGAAGGGAATGATGAAATGATGGCTGCTGGCCCTTTTGAAATAGTTGATGCGACTAATAAAGAACGAATTTTAGAAGTAATTGAAAAGTATAATGTAAATCAAGTATACCTAATGGCAGCAATGTTATCAGCTACTGCTGAAAAGTATCCTTTAAAAGGTTGGGATTTAAATATGACTTCACTATTAGCTGTCTTAGAGTTAGCTAAAGATAAATATATTGAGAAAGTTTATTGGCCTAGTTCAATGGCTGTATTTGGTAATACTTCTCCTAAAATGAATACTCCTCAACAAACTGTAATGGAGCCGTCAACAGTTTATGGTATTAGTAAGGTTGCTGGTGAACATTGGTGTAATTATTATCATAATAAATATGGGGTTGATGTTCGTAGTATAAGATATCCAGGAATCATAAGTTGGAAAACATTACCTGGTGGCGGTACTACAGATTATGCAGTTGATATTTATTTTGAAGCATTAAAGAATAAAAACTTTGAATGTTTTTTAAGTGAAAATACTAGGTTGCCAATGATGTATATGAAAGATGCTATAGACGCTACTATACAAATTATGCAAGCTAATCCTGAAGAAATTAAAATAAGAACCTCTTATAATTTAGGGGCAATTAGTTTTACTCCTAAAGAGATTGCTAATGAGATAAAAATGCATATTCCAGACTTCTCTATTTCTTATAAGCCTGATTTTCGACAAGACATCGCTGATACATGGCCTCAGATAATTGATGATTCACAAGCTAGAAAGGATTGGGGTTGGAAGCATGAATTTGATTTAGCTTCAATGACTAGTGATATTATTTCGAATTTGAAAAAAAGTAAAGAATACTCTTTGTAAGCTTTCTAAAAAAAAACGTCTAAAATCGAGTAAACACAACTAAATAGTTTAGTGTTTTATTTAAAAAATATTTAAGATGAAAGAAATTATTGAAAAGAGCTTAAGCAAAGCAATGTCTTACGATGATTATAAGGTGTTGGTTGATAAACTGATTAAAGAAGGAAAATCAACTGGAGATAATCAATCTGACGATCTTTTAAATTATAGTGTTTTAAATGATAAACGAATGAAGCGTTTAGATAAAACGTTACATGTTTCTTCTGAGTCTATTGAGAATGTAAAAAGAATTAAAGATAAACAAACGTGGTTGGTATTAACTGAAGGTTGGTGTGGTGACGCTGCTCAAAATTTACCAATGATAAATAAAATAGCGAAAGAAAACTCAAATATAAACTTACAATTAGTTCTTAGAGATGAGAATTTAGATTTGATGGATAGTTTTTTGACAAATGGAGGGCGTTCAATTCCGAAATTAATAGTTTTAGATGCTAAGAAAAATGTGGTTGGCACATGGGGCCCTCGACCAAGTGAGGCAACTGCTATGGTGAAAACTTATAAAGAAAAAAATGGAAAATTAGATGCAGAATTCAAAAAAGATTTGCAAATTTGGTACAATAAAAATAAAGGTAGAAATACCGAGGATGATTTGGTGTCATTATTGAGCTAATCAAATTAGAATTAAAAGTTTAAAATCCGTTTAACCATTATGGCTAAACGGATTTTTGTTTTGGTATCTTTGCAGCTTAAAAGAAAGTAATATGTTGATAGATTGTGATTTATTGTCTAATGAAGCAAAGGTTTGGGTATATCCATCAAGTAGAAAATTTTATCCTCAAGAAATTGAAGGAATAAAAAAAGAATTAGAAGATTTTACAACTGAATGGAAGTTAGAAGACGAAAACTTTAAAGCATCATATAAATTAATTTACAATAGGTTCATTGTTTTTTATGCTGCTGAAGATACAGAGTTAAAAAATGAAGATATTGATAAACAAGTAGCTTTTATTCTTGGGTTACAAGAAAAATATAGTGTTGAGCTACTAGATAAAATGAATGTATGCTTTAAGCAAGGCGAATTTGTTCAGTATAAAGATTTGAAAGATTTTAAAAAGATGCTAAAGCAAAAATCAGTATCTCCTAAAACCATAGTTTTTGATAATTTAATTCAAACAAAAGGAGAATTAGAAAACCACTGGGAAGTACCAATAACAGAAAGTTGGTATAATAGGTTTTTGTAATTTTTTATAACTAATACAAAAAAGAGGTAGATTAACTAATCTACCTCTTTTTTGATGGTTTCTAATTAAAAGAGAAACCAAAACCAATAGAAACACTATCGAGATTACCGTTTTTAAAACCGGCTATTTTTTTTCTATGAAAATCTAATCGTAAGAGCCCATTCCACCTGTTGTTACTTATTGAAAGCATTCCTAACCCTACTTTATAATAGTTTCCATTTGAGAATTTTTTCGATAACCTAAACATTTGTCCGTAACTAGTTTCTATAAAATAAGCATCGCTTGAATTTCTAATGAAATTATATCGTAAGCTAGCAAATGCTGGAATAGAGTTTATGGCATAGCTAAAATGATGATCATACCCAATATTTATACTTGAAGCCCAACGTTTGTTAAATTGATACCCGAATCCTGTTCTTAATAAAATAGATTTAGGAACTATAAAAGGGCCGTTTCCTTCTTCGTTTATTTTATACTGTTGATTTATACCAAAAGTTGTGCTTAATGATCCTGTAAAAAAAGGATGCGCTTTATCATCTTGTGAGAATAAAGAAGAGGTTAATGTTATTAGGCTGATAAGTAGTAATTTTTTCATGTTGAATTAATTTTCGAGTAATTACTCAAAAATTATTCCATAGTTTTTATGTAACAGAAAATATATTTTAAACGACTAATTATAAAAAAAAGAAATGGGGGGAGAAGGTAGTATGCAGGCCATGAATACTATTATACGTAATAATAGAAATTATTTACGTAAAAAAAGAATGTTTAAAAGGGAAAGAAAAGTAAATGTAATAAGTGATAATAAGAAGCTCAAATTTAAAAAACTATCAAACTCAGAGATAGAAAAGTATAAAATAGAGCTTAGATTGAAATTTAAGAAAGAGGAAAATTTAAGAGTAATTTGTTTTACATTATTCGTATTGATAATTAGTAGTATTTTTTTATATGGTGTCTATTTGGAATATCAAAAAGATGAAGAAAGAACAGCTCAAAATAAATTAAACCAACTGAAAATAAATCGAAAAAAACATCTATATCTAATAAAGGATGGCGATAAATGGTTGCTAAAAAGACATTATAAAAATGCAGCATTTCAGTATAAAAAAGCCTTAGAGCTTTTTCCGGAAGATAGTGTTACTAAGATTAAGTTATTTGAAATTAAAGGAGTATATTAATTATCTATAGAAGAAATAAACTCATCGATACTTAAAGCTTTATTTACAGAGAAATCACCAATTTTGGTTCTCCTTAAAGCAGATAAGTGAGCGCCAGAATTAATAGCTAAACCAAAATCATATGCTAAAGAACGAATATAAGTTCCTTTACTACAAACAACTCTAAAATCAACTTTAGGTAAATTGATTTTCGTAATTTCAAATTCAACGATTTCAATCTCACGTGATTTTATTTCAGTCGTTTCACCTGCTCGTGCTAGTTCATATAAACGTTTTCCCTCTTTTTTTATAGCTGAAAAAATAGGTGGTTTTTGTTGAATTTTACCAATGAAGTTTTTAGTGTTACTGTGTAATATATCTTCTGTAATATGGTCAATAGGAAATGTTTTGTCTATTTCTGTTTCTAAATCATAACTAGGAGTAGTCGCTCCAATTGTGAAAGTACCCGTGTATTCTTTGATTTGACCTTGGTAAGTTTCAATACTTTTAGTTTGTTTACCAGTACATAAAATTAG
>JBELFC010000227.1:0-3984 GCA_042093175.1 Tenacibaculum sp.
ATTGGATTAATTTAAATTCATCAGTAGGTAGCGTTGAATTTATTTCAATAGCTCCTTCAAATGCTAATGTAATATACGTTTCTGGTCAGAGTGGAGTTGTAAAAAAAACAACAAATGGTGGAACAACTTGGACTAGCATTACTTTACCCCAAAGAGGAAATGTGAAAAGTATTGAAGTACACCCAACAAACCCTTCTGAAGTATATATAGCATATTCAGGATATTCAGTAAATAAAGTTTTTAAATCTACAAATGGAGGTACTAGTTGGACTAATATAACAGGTGCTCTACCAAATATACCTACACATAAAATAATATACAGAACAGGTAGTTCTGATGGTGAATTATTTTTAGCTACAGATTTAGGTGTGTACTACAGAACAAACTCAAAAGGAGACTGGGTTAGACTAGGAAGTGGATTACCAAATGTTATTGTTCATGACCTTGAAATTCACTATGCAACTAACAAGCTTAGAGCTGCTACATATGGAAGAGGTGTTTGGGAAGCTTCAATAAGTTCATCTGCTTTAGGTACTGAAGACAACAAGTTACCTAAAACCGCTATGTCTTTATTTCCTAACCCAACAAATGACAAAAATATTAACATTAAGTTAAATAAACTTACTGGGAAAACGAATATACTTATATATAATATTATTGGAAGTGTCGTTAAAAATTTAACTATTGAAAACTCAGAAAAAAACATAAATCTTTCAAGTTTCTCAAATGGTATTTATTTAGTTAAAATCACTAACAATAACAAAAGTATTACTAAAAAATTAATTGTAAAATAATTTGATTAAATTCAAACACGGAATAAATAATTATTTATTCCGTGTTTTTATTAAATTTCTTATGAAAAAATTCAGCATATTATTCTTATCTCTCTTTGTGTTTATTAGTTGTAATCAATCACTAAAATTAGTATCTGCTACAAAACAAACAGTTTTCCCTGGCAGACCTACCGAAAAAGCATTTACTAATTATATTTTAAAATTCTCTGTTGATTATAGTACACAAATAGAAATTGATAGTATTAAAATACTTCAAAATGATGAATCCCATATAACAACAAACTATTTATTAAAACATGAAAACGCTTCTTCTTATAGCAAATCAATATTAGAAAAAGGAACTTATACAATAGAAATACCACTTAAAAACGTAAATACTTTAAGTACTTCATCTAATAATAGCATATTACTATACTTAAAAGAAAAGGGCAAACTCAAAGAGTTTAAAATTTCTAAATTTAAGAATGAAGAAAAAAGAAAAAGGTAATAAAATAAAAAACTGATTCCCTTTATTATATAGAATTAAATTCTCTTTAATTTGAATATTAACCGAATTCTAGTAAATTAGCATTCTTTTGACATACAAATTAATGCAATAATGAATAATCCTATATATATAGATCACCTTAAAAATTTATTATTAGATACTGTAAACAAAGAACGTTTAGCCTACGGTGAATATATTCCTTTGGATGACAATAACTTTAATTGGAAACTTAAAATTATTCGTAAAATTGACAAGTTTATTAGAAAAAGAGATATTGCCATATGTAGATTAAGTAATGCAGAAACAAGAGAAGAAGGTAGAGATTGGCCTTCTTATGCAGATACAATGATTGGTTTAAAAAGGTTAGAAAATATTCAATTTTGTTTTAATGAAATAATAAAGGATAATGTTCCTGGAGATTTTATCGAAACTGGTGTATGGAGAGGTGGAGCTACCATTTTTATGAAAGCTCTATTAAAAGATTTAAAAATCAAAGATAGAAATGTTTGGGTTGCTGATTCTTTCGAAGGATTACCTCCTCCCAATGAAACTCTATACCCTGCAGACAAAGGAGATTTACACGATACTAAATCTGACCACTTGGCAATATCTTTAGAAACTGTAAAATATAATTTTCAAAAATACGATTTATTAGATGACAGTGTTAAATTTTTAAAAGGCTGGTTTAAAGATACACTACCTAGTGCTCCAATTGAAAAGCTATCTATTATTAGACTAGATGGAGATATGTATGAATCTACTATGGATGGCTTAGTTAATTTATACCCTAAACTTTCAAAAGGAGGCTTCATAATTATTGATGACTGGGGAGCTGTAGAAGCCTGTAAAAAAGCTGTTATTGATTATAGAAAAGCTAATAATATCACTGAAGAAATAAAAACTATTGACTGGACTGGTGCATATTGGAGAAAATCTTTTTAGTTTTTTACTAAAAAATTATTAAATAAAATACCCCACACTAAAAAAAAGTGTGGGGTATTTTATTTATTATTCGTAAATCTTGAATTCATTCTTTTATTGAAAAAGCTTATAAATAGCTAAATATTAAAAACACAATCTTTCTCGATTTATTGGTATGTTTCCTTACTTAAATATTATAATATATTTAACGTTAATTTTAATACTCAGTAATGCTATAACTTTATTTTTATCTATCTAAAAACACTAGCTAAATTATGGTATATCTACTTATTATTTAGGAACTAATTTTAATCATTTTTCTCTCTTCTTTTTTTATAAAAATCATTTTCATTAAACATTTTTAAATCTTAATACATTCACAAATACTTAAAACAATCTATGAAATTACTAAAAGTATTATTATCAATTTTAGCATTAACTTTTTTAGTTAATTGTTCTGAAAACACACCTATCCCCGATCAAAACACTTCTCCTCCATTATCTAATTCTATTGAGTTAACAACTATTAAAACACCAACTAAACTCACTCTTAATTGTATTGAGTTTACAGATGCTCTTAACGGTTTTATTGCTGCTGGTAGTGTTTACCCTAATAAAGAAAGTGAAATTTTAAAAACAACTGATGGAGGAGTAACTTGGAAAAAAGTATATTCTTCTTCTGACTTTTCAATAAACAGCATCTCTATAAAAAATAATAATGAAGTTTTTTGTGTTACTGACAACGGATCTATTCTTTCTTCAAGTAACGGAGGAACTACCTGGAATATAGACTCTAGACTTAAAGCTAAAGGCTACTACATGAGCTCAATTAAATTCACAAACAATAATGAAGCATACATAGTTGGTCAAAAAGGAGCTAAAGCTTATGGATTTATATTGAAAACTATAGATAATGGTTTAAGCTGGACAGATCTTGAAAAAGAAAATACTAACCCAAATTACAACTACGAACAACTACTTGAAAACAACCATTTAACTTCTATAACTTATTTTGCACCTACTAATGCCTTAATATTTGGCGGTGGTACTTGGAATGATGGTAAAATTTCTATAAAAAATAATGATTTTTGGGATGTAAATACAATAAACGAACCTGTTAAATTTACTGATATGGCTATTAAAAATGGTTTTTTAATAGCAGTAGGTAACAATGGGCAAACAAATGCTAGTACAGAAAAAGGAGCTATACATTCGTATAATTCTAATACTAAAACATGGAAAAGTATCGATTATAATTCTGATAATAAACTAACTAACGTAGCTATGGCTGAAAACACTATTCTTATAGCTGGTAGAAATAAATCTAACAACCTAACAAATGGTGAATATATAGCAATTTCTAGAGATGAAGGGAGAACATGGAGTAGAATCCACCATAAACATGTAGTTGCAGAATGGAATGACTTACATGCTATAAACGCTAAATCATTTTTTGCTATTGGTTACAAAGGTTTATTAGTAAAAATAACACTGAAATAATAGCATAATCATTTCAGTGATACCTCTTAATTTTTACATAAAAGAATAATCACATAGAAAAATAGTTTTTCTATGTGATTATTTAATATTAATAGTACTTCTTATTAACCTAAATATAAGGCTCTTTTCATTAACGCCATTTGAAGCAAAATTTAAAATTGATTTAAAAAGGTTTTATATAGGAAATTAGATATAATTTTTATCATTCAATATACATTAAGCATTTATTTGTGCTAAGCATTTTTCAATAGTTTCCTCTTGCATATCTTCATACCACTGTAT
>JBELFC010000228.1:0-3978 GCA_042093175.1 Tenacibaculum sp.
AACTTCCTTTATATTTTTAAATTTTGCTCCTGGCTGAATACTTATTTGCCTCACCTCATCTTTATCTTTATCTTGAAAGTAATTTTTTAAAGACACATCTGTTTTATTCATTAAAGCAAAATCAATTAGTACTTTTCCTGTAGCTACACATTCACCTTCATGATCATGCCCTCCAGATTTTACTGTAATTTGTATATTATTATCTGTAGCATATTTTGTAGCAATAGCTACATGGTCAGTATTATAAGGTTGAATAATTAAAGAAGGCATAAAATCAAACCTTCGATTAAAAACTTTTCTTAATTGATTATAAGAGTCTTCTTCTGAAGGGCTCCAAAAATTAGGTTTTAAAGGACAATCATCAAAAGCTTTTTTAAATTTTTCTATGACTTCTTGATTCTTATCTATTACATATACATCGTTTTCCATAAACTTGGGGGATAATTTGAGTTCTTTTTTAGTTAATTATATTCTTAGATCTTTTTTAAACTATTCAAAATTTTGTCTTTTTCCTCTCCTTCTATATTTTCTAAAAAGTTAAATAATTTATTATGTTCTTCTTTTTTAATTGTTTCCTCAGTTACTTTAATAATTTCATTTTCTACATCTTTTTTTAGTGTGTTTAACCCAACTTTAAAAGGTGTTCCATCATAATATCTTGCAATTGTACCTGGACCTTCAGGAGAACCATGATCAGCATCAATAGACTCTCTCCACTTCCTTGCGTGACTTGCCCATTCATCTTGATCAACTAATTCAGGTGGAGTAAACCATACATTCCATGTAAGTATGTTATCTTTTTGCAACATATTTCCTGAACCTAAATTGAAAATATCCATAATAAATTTATTAAACTCATCTACTACTGGATACCCTGTTTTTTTTATGTCACCAATTTGCACATTTAAATTACCAACTGTCCATGCTTCTTCTTCATGTTTAGCAAAATCGGGAATTGGAAAACCAGTACTTTGCCCTTTACTTAAAGGAAATATTGGTTGTTCAGGATTTCCTACTATACTCGTAAAAACAACTATTGCTTGTGATTTTTTTGAAGGAAAAGGTAAATAGCTTTTTTCAAAATGATCCCACAATTGTTTTACTATAAAGTTTTGTTTTGCACCTGGGCTGAACCAAATTTTACCAACTACTCCCATATCGGCAGCTAACTCTTTATTATCTTCATTTACCCAACCTCTAGTTCCAGTAACCGTAACCTCAACATTTAAAGTTCCTAAAGAGGGCGAACTAATACCTTGTTGAGGACAAATAATAGAATAAACTTTACCTGTATCTGTATATCCAATTCTTGAAATATCAGGAGCAAACATTTGGTAACATCGTTTAGGGTCTGTTTGTCCCTTTTCTGTTTCCCAACTAAACTCAGGCCATTTTACAGCTTGCTGACGTTGAAGTTTATCAATATTCAACATATTATCGGGCATTGGTAATGATGTAAGATCTGGGTTTGGATATGCAAAAGCTGGATTTGACGCTGAAAATCCTCCAATCCAACCTGCTGGTATATTTTCTGATGTTGACTTTTCTACTTTAGATGTAGTTTCCATTGTGTTATATTTTTAAGTTTTTAAAATGACTGGTATATTAATTTCTCACTTTCTAATTTAAATACTAAAAACGTTACTTTTCTTCCAACTTCTCTAAGCGTATATTAAACAGGTGCGAGTGCTTTATTTTTTGATGTAAAAACAAAACGTTCTTGTTCATTATAATTTTTATCTCTGATTATTAATCTTTTAAAAAAACTTTATTAATTTCTACGTTGCCAAAAAACAGCCCTTGGCCATCGTTTTTCTTCTTGGTAGTATCTTTTTTTTATATCATGATACTGTTTATAATTCTTTAAAATATCTTCTTGATATATGTCAATTGATGAAGAACCTTCTTCTATTTTATGAGCAATGTATTTCGCAGCAAAACAAGCTGAACTAATAGAAAAACCAATTCCCATTGAAGAAATTGGGTCAAACGAAACTGCTGCATCTCCAATCGCTATAAAATTTTCTAAATTTCTTACATCGCTTATTTGCGTATGAGCATTTCTTACCCATAATTTATCTGAAAGAGCCTCAGTATTATTGAGAAGGTGCTTTATGTGATTCGTTTCTTGTAACAAATTTTCCCAAACGTCAAGCTGATGTAATTTATTTTCAGAAATAATATCAGCATCAGAAAAAAAAGTAATTACCATTTTATTATCTGGCAAACAAGCAGCATACCACCAACCTAACTCTACTGATTCTAATGTTTGTTCAAACTTTTTAGAGACATTATTCAATTCCAAAAACAATCCTACTCCCATAAGTGAATCGTCTTTTTTCGAACTTCCTCCTACTTTTCTACACACATTAGCTGACCTACCAGAAGCATCTACCAAATAATTAGCTTTGATTGTAAATTTCCCTTCCGTAGGATGACTAAGAAATACCCGCCAGCTTTTATCTTCTAACTGTTCATATTCTAAACACTTAGTTCTGGGGTAAATAGTAGCTCCTCTTTCCGCAGCTGTTTCTATTAATTTAAAATCAAACTTTTCTCTATCTAATTGAAAAGTAGCCTCATCAGTAGTAAAAATAGCATTCGTAGTGCTTACCTTGTCGCTTCCCCAATAAGATTTACTAGCATATGCTGGTATAAAACTATTTTCCTCGAAATCACTTTTATTTAATTTTAAATAGTTTATCAAATCAAAAATACTTGCAGAAACATGTTCACCTACTCTTGTTTTATTAAAATCAGATTGCTCAATAAGGGTAACATCGCATTTAGAATAGTTTAATAAACTTAATGCGGCAGAGGCTCCACTTGGGCCTCCACCAACAATAAGTACATCGGTATGTTTTATAGGATTTGACATTAGCGTCTCATTCTTGTTCCTGAACGAGGCGTACCTAATCCATTTTTACTTACACTTATTTTCTTAAAAGCACGTTTTTCAAGGAAAGAAACTAATTTTTTTGCTCTCTCATTTTTTTCTCCAATACGCTTTAAATCATCTTCTATATAAAATACTGGAATTGTAGTTTCATTATCGTCTCCATTACCACTTACTTGTCCTACTCCATATTCTACAAATGAAAATAATTCATTTGTACGTTCAGTTTCTGTGAAATAAGGAAATCCTTTATCTTGAGAGTTTGTGTTTCTAATGAAAGCCATGGAAGACCAATGCTCAACCATTTGAACAAAACTATTAATTCCACGTGCATAGTTCATTTGTTGTCCAGCCGGTAAATGAGAGTGCATTTGACCTTCTAATGTTGTTTCTCCAGTTAATACATCCCATGGACTTTGTGGTGGCCACCAATATGAATAATAAGTAGGTGGCAATGGTTCTTTAACTGGATCTTTTTCTATAGTTTGATCGTCTTTAAAAACAGTATTAGAACCTACCCAAACATTTTCAATTTTTTCTTCTGTAGTTGTTACTCTTGTATCTTTATTAAAATTAGGGTTTGTAAAATTAACAGGCTGTACAGTACATTGGAAAAAATCTGCTTGCCAAGGACATGCCATTCTTTTTGTTAAATCACCTGGCTCACAACCGCCTCCTTCACATTCATCCCTTGATGGTGTTAAACCTGTAGCATTATATCCTCCAATACCTTTTTGATTTGAAATTACAAAAGGAGCTGCATATATTTTTGAATTTTGTACACTCCAAGTTACCTCAATACCTGGACACATTGGTAAACCAACACAGTTTCCTACACTTGCTTGATCTTCTTTACTAATAGGAAAAGGTTCATAATTTGGATTGTTTTCAAAATTACCATTTGCCCATTGTTTAAGCATAAAATATTGTGTGTCATTTAATGATAAAAACTTCACAATAGTTTCATTACTCACCGAGTTACTTCCCGAATTTAAAGGCATCATTGGAAAAGAATCATCTCCATTCGTTTTAAATAACTGAGATTGTGGTTCATTAGGAACTGAATTCAATTTATCATTTGG
>JBELFC010000229.1:0-3934 GCA_042093175.1 Tenacibaculum sp.
TACTATTTTAAAAATAGGAAAAGATGGTTCAGTAATAACTTTAAGAACTTAGATTTTTTCTATATGGTTTAGATCTAAAGGAGTTCCCATGTCAAGATCGAATAAAAGTTTTTTTCCTAAAATATCATTATAGTATTTTGGATGTAGCCCAAAACCAGGTCGAATAGACCTTACGTTTTCTTCAGAAACAAGTTCTCCCTTTTTAACATCTTTACAAATATATAATGAACGAGAAAACTCTCTACCATTTTTCATTTTTTCTGTTAACTGGTAACTTATTTTTCCACTAGCTTTTTCAGCAGCTCTAACAGCACTTACCATTTGAGTAAACTCTGTTTCATCTAAAGAGAATGAAGCATCAGGACCTCCAATTTCTTTGTTTAAGATAAAATGCTTTTCAATAACTGTAGCACCTAAAGTTACAGCAACTACAGGAGTAACTATTCCCATTGTATGATCAGAAAGCCCAGATTTTACATTAAAACGTTCTTTTAAATCTTTAATCATTACAAGATTAGCTTCTTCAATAGGAGCTGGATAAGATGATGTACATTTTAATAAGGTAATATCATTATTTCCAACATCTCTACATGTTTTAACAGCTAGTTCAATATCTTCATCTGTTGCTATTCCAGTTGAAATAATAATGGGCTTCATTGTTTTTGCACAGTATTCAATTAATGGAATATCAGTAATTTCAAAAGAAGCAATTTTATAAATAGGATTATCTAAAGACTCTAATAGATCAACTGCTGTTTTATCAAAAGGAGACGAAAAGACTATCAAACCTTCTTCTCTAGCAACTTTATATAAATCTTCAAACCAATCCCAAGGAGTATATGCTTGTTTATATAAATCATGCAAGAACATTCCGTCCCATATGGTTCCTTGTTTTAATTTGAAATCATCTTTCTTAGAATTTAAAGTAATTGTATCTGCAGTATAGGTCTGAAACTTAATAGCATCTGCACCTGTTCTTTTAGCAGCTCTAATAGTTTCTATAGCAATTTCTTTACTACCGTTATGGTTTGCTGATAATTCAGCAATTATAAAACATTTATCTGATGGAATCATTTTTTTCTAATTTATATATAAAACTATTTATTCCGTTATATTTTTCTTCTTTGTAAAATTTATAGCCAGATTTTTCAAAAGATTTAACGGAAGCAATATTTTCTTTTTTAATATATGCTAAAATGGGTTTTTTAAACTCTTTGAAATAAGTTTTAGATGCTTCAGAAAGTAATTTTGGAGCCAGTTTTTTTCCTCTAAAGTTTTTATCAAGAGTAATTCCGACAGTAGTATTTTCTTCTTTTATATCAAAACGAACTAGTCCAATGGGAACAGAATTAGTTATACCAATTAATAAAAGAGAGTTGTTATCTTTAATTTTATTTGAAAACCATTTTTCATGATCAGAAAAAATGATTTTTTTTGATTGATAAGAATTTTGACGAGTTAATGTATCATTAGACCAGTCATATAGTAGTTTTACATCCTCTTTTGTAGCTTTTTTTAAAACTATTGGATAATTTATTTTAGAATGTATAATTACGTTTTTAAACTCATTATTATAATAACAGTGATCTTTTAAAATGCTTTCTTTCTGATAATTACTTTTTTCTAAGGCAACATATAAATGGGGTCTCAAATCAAAAGCATAAGTGAAAATTTTATGTAATTCAATTTCTTTAAAAGCTACTTGTTCTATTAAGTTTAAAAAAGTATTCCAGTGAAAATTAAAATGCTCTTTTTCTAAAGAAGTTTTCATTATGAATGATATTTCAGCATTTCTATCAATCCAATTTATATGTACTAAGCCTCCATATCCAATACATTCATTATCTTTCAAATAGGAAAATAAAATTTGATTTGGTTTTTCTAGAACAAATAATTTAGAAACTATATTTTCGAAATACGAATTTTGATCTTCTTCAGTTAAAGCTTTAGTTTGACGTAAATGATACATTTGCTCATTTCGCCATTCCATTATTTTTAATCTATCTTGAAAGCGAATAGGAACAATTGAGTAGTTTTCTTTTGAAAAACACTGAGTATCTAAAGCTTTATATATGTTTTTTTTATTTTCCAAAAGCAAGTTTATATTTAAGTTCAGCTAGTTTCCAGTCCGTTTCTGTATCAATGTCTTGAGCTAATAATTCATCAATTTCTATAATTCCAGAATTATCGGTCCATAATTTTTTCTTTTCTAAAACCGCATTTGGATTAAAGAAATAAAACTGTCCAGCATCTTGAAAAGCAGGTTCTAAATCTTGTGATCTACTATTTAAATATTCGGGTTGAAATAAACCCATTTTCCCATTTTTAGTACTCATTTTAATAGCTCTTTGGATAGGAAACCCAAAACGAGTTACTGGAAAAACAGTGTCAAATTGATTATCAATTAAATTATGTTCAGCTTGTTTTAATAAATCACTAGTTATAAATGGAGCTGTTGCATAGATACAACAAGCTGTTTTTATATGTTTATCATTGTAAGAATAACATTCTAAAACTTCTTGAATTACATCAAAAGTCGTGGCGAAATCATCTGAGTTTTTTTGGCTTCTTAAAAAAGGAAGTTTAGCTCCATATTGTTTAGCGACTTCTGCAATTTCTTGGCTATCAGTAGAAACTATTACTTCATCAAAAAGATTACTTTCTATAGCAGTTTCTATAGAATAAGCAATAATTGGTTTTCCTAAAAATTTTTTGATATTCTTTTTAGGTATTCGTTTACTTCCTCCTCTAGCTGGTATAATAGCAATTTTAGTCATTCAAAAAATCTAAAACTTTATTAATTACATGTTGTTGTTCTTCATTAGTTAAGCTTGGAAACATTGGTAAGCTAATACATTTTGAGTAATAGTTCTCAGCATTTGATAAGTTAGCCTTATTATACCCTATGTTTTTATAATATGGTAGTTTATGAACAGGTATATAATGTATTTGAGCAAAAATATTATGTGTCCTTAAAAAATCATATAAACCTTTTCTATTTTCAACTTCAATTACAAATAAGTGATGTGCATTATAACTATTCTTTGGTAAACTTTGAAACTTAATTTTTCCTTGAAAAGCTTTTTTATAATTATTAGAAATTTCGTTTCTTCTTTTAACCCCTTTATCATTTTTTGCTAATTGAGTTATTCCTAAAGCAGATTGGAAATCAGTTAATCTATAATTAAAACCTAATTCTTGCATTTCGTAAAACCATCCTCCATGATTTTCTTCCATGTTTTCTTTAGTTATTCCATGTGTTCTCAAAAGAGATAATTTAGTGTAAATTTCTTTTGAGTTTGTAGTTAGCATTCCTCCTTCACCACAAGCAATATGTTTTACAGGATGAAATGAAAATACGCCAATATCTGCATAATTACCATTTCCGCAACGTTGTTTATTTTCTTGTGAATCAATAAAGTATCCACCAGGAGCATGACAGGCATCTTCAATAATCCATAAATTGTGCTCATCAGCTAATTTTTTGAATTCTTCTAAATTAATAGGTAAGCCTGCAAAATCTACAGGAATTATACCTTTAAAAAAACCTTTAGGTTTACTTTCTATCAGCTTACGAGTACTTTCAATAGATAATAAATAAGTTTCAGGATCAATATCAGCAAACCAAACTTCACCATTAGCATAACGAATACAATTTGCAGAAGCTGCGAAGGTAATTGGAGTTGTAATAACTCTTTCACCTTCTTTTAACCCCATTGCTAAAACAGATAAATGTAAGCCTGATGTAGCGTTATTTACAGCTAAAGCATATTTCGATCCAACATAGGTAGCAAACTTTTCTTCAAACTCTTTAACTTTTGGGCCTTGAGTAAGGAAATCGGCTTGCAAAGTTTTTACAACAGCATCAATATCATCTAGCTGTATATTTTGACGTCCATAAGGAATCTTAAAAGCCAAGATCGGAAGAGCGTCG
>JBELFC010000230.1:0-3930 GCA_042093175.1 Tenacibaculum sp.
TTGCCAATTAAAATCAGCAAATAACACCTCTTGTTTAATAGAAAACTCTTTTAAAACGGTTCTTTTTACAACTCCAAGCTCTACTAATTTAATTTTTCCTACACTTAATACAATACCTTCTGAAAAAACATCTGTTTTTACAGGTGTAGTTTTTAAAGAACTTATACCTAACCTTCCTAATAAAGAAGTTACAATTCCTTTTAAATAATAGAAATCTGACAACTGTGTGGTTGTTTTCCAACTATCTTTAGTTCTATTTCCTGTAACAAATAAAGTTAAATGCTTATCTTCTTGATAACCGCTTTCATATTTATGATATGTTTTTCCAAACTCATAAAATTTTAAAGCGTTTTGCTTTCGGTTTATATTATAAGCTACACTTTCCAATCCACTAAATAATAAAGATTGACGCATTACCTTCAAATCATTACTCAAAGGGTTTAACATTTCAACATTATTATTTGCATTTAAATTATCAGACAAAGCTACATAATCTTCCTTTGTTAAGGAATTTGCCATAGTTTCATTGAATCCTAATGCTGTTAATTGATTCGCAGTAATATTTTCAATTTTAGTTTCTTTATCACTATCAAATGAAATTGATGTATTTAACTTGTGCGAAAACTCAATATTATTATATCCGTAAACTCTTAAAATTTCTTCAATAATATCTGCCTCACGTTGAACATCTACCCTATAAGAAGGAATGGTTAATCCTAATCCAGCTTCAGTAGAGCTATTTATTTTAATATCTAAAGATGCTAAAATATTTTTTATTGACTCTTTAGGAATTTCTTGCCCTATTAATCTGTATGTATTTTCAAATGATAAAAACACTTGAAAATCTTCTATTTTTTCAGGATAAAAATCTAAAACATCAGAAGATAATTTTCCTCCTGCATATTTCTCTATTAATAACGCCGCTCTTTTTAAAGCATATTCGGTCATATTAATATCAATTCCTCTTTCAAAACGAAAAGATGCATCTGTATTTAAAGCATGCCTTTTGGCTGTTTTACGAATAGAAACAGGATTAAAATAAGCACTTTCTAAGAAAATACTAGTAGTATGCTCAGTAACTCCAGATTTAATACCTCCAAATACTCCTCCTATACATAAAGGGTTATTATCAATATCACAAATCATAATATCTTCAGAAGACAACTCTCTTTCAACTTCATCTAAAGTTACAAATTTAGTACCTTCTTCAAGATTTTTAACAACAACTTTATTTCCTTTTATTTTTGAAGTATCAAAAGCGTGTAATGGTTGTCCTAATTCATGTAAAACATAATTTGTAATATCTACAATGTTATTTTTAGGAGTTAAACCAATTGCTTTTAATCTGTTTTGAATCCATTCTGGTGATTCTTTTACTTCTACATCAGTAATTGTGATACCACAATAACGAGGTACTAACTCTTTATTTTCGACTTCAATATCTATTTTTAAAGTACGCTCATCTACATGAAAATCTGAAACAGAAGGCGATATTAACTCTAAACTTGTTCCTTGTTGAATTAAACCAGCACGTAAGTCTCTAGCTACACCATAATGACTCATGGCATCTGCTCTATTAGGAGTTAAACCTATTTCAAACACATGATCCGTTTCAATTTCAAAAACTTCTGCACAAGGAGTACCTACTTGTAGTTCTTCATTTAAAACCATTATACCATCATGCCCTTTACCTAAACCTAACTCATCTTCGGCACAAATCATTCCATGGCTTTCTTCTCCTCTAATTTTACCCTTTTTAATCTTAAACCCCTCTCCTTTATCATCATATAACATAGTTCCAATAGTAGCTACAGGTACTTTTTGTCCTACTGCTACATTTGGAGCACCACATACAATTTGAAGAGGTGCGTCACCTCCTAAATCAACAGTTGTTACATTTAACTTATCGGCATTCGGATGCTTTACACAAGTTAAAACCTCACCTACAACAACACCTTTTAAGCTTCCTTTAATACTTTCAACTATTTCTATACCTTCAACTTCAAGGCCTAAATCTGTTAATAGTTCTCCCGTACTTTCAGCTTCTTTTTCTACTTGTAAAAATTGTCGTAACCAATTATATGATATCTTCATCTTTTAAATCTCGGATTTAGCCTGCAAATTTACATAAATTAAAACAAAAAACCAGTCACATAAACCTATGTTTGTACTTACCTAGTTATTAACCTTTTAATAACATTAGAGAATATTCTTTTTCTTTACTTTGTTTGCATTTTTAAAAATTTAACAAATAGATTTTCACATGAAAAAATTATTACCCTTCTACGCACTGCTCTTGATGTCATTTGCAGTTTTTTCTCAAATTCCTTCTTATTATAGTGATGTGAATTTGAATCAAACCGGAACATCTTTAAAAGATGCTTTGGCTACAAAAATTATTAGCACACACGCTACCAACTTAACATACACTCCAGGGGTGTGGGATGCTTTAAAACAAACTGACCTTGATTTAACCAATAACTCTAAAGTTGTTTTAATTTATGGTTATAGTGATTCTGATGGTAATTATGTTACTGACAGAACAAGAAGTAAAGATGATAATGGTGGAAGTGCAGGATCTCAATGGAACAGAGAACATGTATATCCAAAATCATTAGGAAATCCAAACTTAGGTACTTCGGGGGCTGGTGCTGATGTTCATCATTTAAGACCCGCAGATATTTCTTTTAACTCACAAAGAAGTAGTAAGAAATTTGCTCAAGGTTCAGGTAATGCAGGAGATTCTTCTGGAGGATGGTATCCTGGAGATGAATGGAAAGGTGATGTTGCTCGTATGATGATGTATATGTATTTAAGATACGGTAGTCAATGTTTACCCAAAAATGTTGCCATAGGTACTGCTACTGCATCAGATGTAAACATGATTAGTTTATTATTACAATGGAATGCAGAAGACCCTGTTTCTAATTTTGAGAAGCAACGAAACCCAATTATTCAAAATTTACAAGGAAACAGAAATCCTTTTATTGATAACCCAGCCTTTGCAACTAAAATTTGGGGAGGTCCACAAGCAGAAGATTTATTTGGAAATGGAAATTCTAATGATACTCAAGCTCCTACAGCTCCAACAAATTTAACTACTTCAAATATTACTGAAACAACTGTAAACCTATCATGGAATGCAGCAACTGATAATACGGGAGTTACCGGGTATGATGTTTATAGAAATTCAAGTAAATTAACTACAGTTACTTCAACAAATTTTCAGGTAACTGGATTAAACGCTTCTACTAATTATAACTTTTATATTAAAGCTAAAGATGCTGCTAACAATATATCAATAGCTAGTAATACTGTAAATATTACAACTACATCTGCTCCTACTTCTGGAACTGCAACTGATTTATTAATTTCTGAATATGTTGAAGGCTCTTCTTATAATAAAGCAATTGAGCTTGCTAATTTTACAGGAAACACTATCAATTTAAGTAATTACACTCTTAAAAAAGCATCAAATGGAGGTGGATGGACTAACACTCTTACATTAAGTGGACAATTAACAAATAGTAAAACATATGTAATTGCTCATTCAAGTGCTTCAGCAACTATAAAAAATAAAGCTCAAAAAACTGATACTAGCGTATTATCATTTAATGGTAACGACGCTGTTGGATTGTTTAAAAATAATGTTTTAATTGATGTAGTAGGTAATCCAACTAGTTCTTCAACATTTGCTAAGGATAAAACTTTACAAAGAAAATCATCTATCAAATCACCTAATTCAAGCTATACAACTTCAGAATGGAACAGTCTTTCTAAAGACACCTTCAATGGTTTGGGTTTGCATTCTATTGATGGAGGAACCCCTGCTGATACGCAAGCACCTACTACTCCATCAAACTTAACTGGTTCTACTATTACAAAAACATCTGTAAATTTATCTTGGAATGCTTCTACTGATAATACTGC
>JBELFC010000231.1:0-3924 GCA_042093175.1 Tenacibaculum sp.
AACTTTTACTTCAGTAGTTGCACTTCGAGTTTCACCGTTAATATCAGTTACATCAGCTGAAACTTCGTAAATAAAAATAGGTAAATCTTTTTTAGCAATACTTTCATCAGGCATCGCTTTGAACTGTATAGAAAAGTTACCAGATGAATTTGTGATGCCTTCACCTTGAATAATTTCTTGAGGTTGTGAAGTGAAATATGGTCTATACCAATACCACCACCTAGGATATTGTACTTTTCTATGAACTCGATATATAACTTTTGCATCTGTAATATTAACCCCAGAAAATGCTTTAGAAAATCCGTTTACAGTTACTGAATCGTTTATTTTAATAGTGCTAGAAATAGGTTTAAAGACAGTTTCAAATTTTGGACGTTTATATTCTTCTACAGAGAAATACGTGTAGTTTTTATAACGACCAATAGATGTTTCAATAAGAAATTGACCGGTTAAACCTTGGTTAGGTAACACAAATTTTGAGGAAAAAGATCCAAATTCATTGGTTTGTAGTTCAATTTCTTTTAATACTTGATGGTTAACATCTTTAAGAGTAATTGAAATTGTTTCATTAATTTTTACGGAAGCTTTCTTTTTAAAAGTTTCCATAGCAATACCTTTAAAATGTATTGTTTGTCCTGGTCTGTATATACTTCTATCGGTAAAAAGAAATGTTTCTGTTTGAACTCTAGGTGTTGAATTGTTATTTTTATATCTCGGATTTATATAAAATTTACCAAAATTTACATTTTCATCTTTATAGATAATATTGGCATTTACATTAGGGTAATATTGTTTATTTGGAATAAAGGTAAACTCTCCATTTTCGTTTGTTACAAAATGGTTGTCTAGTTTTTTGTCGTAGTGATTTCTTGTAGTATTAGTAAAATGAACTTTAGCATTTACTATTGGTTTTCCAGTGTTTCTATTAACAACCTGGTAATTGTTACTTTGTTCGTTATTGTTTATAAAAGCAATATTTGTTGCTTGTACATAAGAAAAAGCTACTGTTGTTTTATTAGATAATTCTTTTTTAGTAGTAGCAAGAATTAAATGATTTCCACCAGAAAGTTTTGGAATACTAACTTCAGTAGAGTGTTGTTGATAGTCTTGTTCATCTTTTAGTTTAGAATGCCAAGAAGTTGTTTTATCAAGTTTTTTGATAAATTCAATTTGTTTTTCTTCATTATAAATTTTTTCCAATTCTGAAATTTGAGCGGCAGTAATTTTATAAATAGAAAAATATAATTCAGCACTATTTTTATAAGTAACTAATACTTTTGAAAAATGATTTATTGGAATATTTTTTTCAGTAATAATACTTAATGATTTAGTAAGAATTTGTTGTTTTAACCTTTCACATTTTTTTGCGCCATCACTTTCAGGAAATTGAAGTATTGTTTTATTACAAATAGCCAACGCTTCTTTGTTTTTAAAACGATGTTTGTTTTCAACCTTGTTTGGTTGATAGGTGTTTGCTAATTCTGTATAAACTTTTGCAATTTCAAACGAATATAATCCCGAAACCTTATTTGTTTTATAACGATTTTTTGAAGTTTCTAAAGCTTGTAAATATAAATTTTCTTTGTTTTTAAAAACACCATGTTGCTTTACAAAAGCTAAACGTTGTAAGTCTATAGTTACTAAGGCTTCTAGATTTTTATTTTGTACATGAAATTGAAGTAAATCTTGATATATTTTTAAGGCGTTAAACTGTAAGGATGTCGTGTCTTTAGTTGTTAGGTTAATTGAAATAAAGCTATTAAAGTCACTTAATAAATTAGGATTGTTTAGCTTAAATTGATAAGAAGGTTTTGTAATGTTTGTTTCCGTAGTTTTATAAAAAACTAAAGAGTTTTGTGCCAAGAAGTCGAATAAAGTTGGATGGTGTTTTTTTGTGTCTTTAGTAATACGTAAAATATCAGAAAAACTTTGAATGTTAATTTTTTGAAGTTGTTTTTTGTTAGCTAATGAAGCTTTATAATATTTATGTATTTCGTTAAATAATGTATTTAAATCCCATGTTCTAAAATCAGTTGAATCAACTTTATTTTGAGTTTGTGTTCTGTTATAAAACTTCCATCTATTTTGATTAAAAAACTGCCAGTACAAGTTTGCTAATATATTTTCTAATACATTTTTCGTTGGGAAATCTGTAGTTACTATGTGCTCTTTAAATTGATCAATAATTTTTAATTGAGCATCTTCTTCTAGTATTAAAGAAAATTTACTTTTATAAAAAAGTGTTTTTACTAGTTGAGGTGAGTTATTATTTTTCTTTGCCTTTTCATAAATTTCATCAACAATTTTTGAAGCAGATTTTGGAAGATTATCAATTTCAAATTTATGAACCTTATCCCATAAACTTTGATAGTTTTGCTGAGCTTTAATTGTTGTAGAAAATAGAAATATCATTAGTGAAAGAAGGATTGTTTTTTTCATTTTAATTCATTTTTAGTCAATTGATAGTGTTGATTATCAATTTTAATAACTCAAATTTTAGTAAAACACGTAATTTTTTGTTGTTCAATCAACCTAAAATATGTGAATTGGTATTTTTCTGGTGTAAACGCTACTTTTCATTTAGTTATTGGTTAAAGATAATGAAATCTATACAGGTTTTTTGTATAAAACAAAAAACGAGCCATTTGAATTTTTGACTTTATTTTAAATGAAAAAAATATTCTTTTGAATAACAATTAAAGTGTTTTTTGTAAGCTGTTATTCTTCATTATCTTTACAGAAAATTTAGGAGTTTTAAATGAGAGTACATTTTATAGCTATTGGAGGAAGTGCAATGCATAATTTAGCAATTGCTTTAAGTAAAAAAGGATATCAAGTAACTGGAAGTGATGATACAATTCATGATCCTTCTAAATCTAGATTAGCCAAATATGGGTTGTTACCAGAAGAGTTTGGTTGGTTTACTGAGAAAATAACTGAAACATTAGATGTTGTTATTTTAGGAATGCATGCTAAAAAAGATAATCCTGAATTACTAAAAGCCCAAGAACTAGGAGTGAAAATATATTCATATCCTGAATTTTTATATGAGCAGTCTAAACATAAAACCCGTGTAGTAATTGGAGGTTCACATGGAAAAACTACTATAACTTCAATGATTTTACATGTTTTAAATTATCATGAAAAAGAAGTAGATTATATGGTAGGTGCTCAGTTAGATGGTTTTGAAACAATGGTACATTTAACAGAAGAAAATGATTTTATCGTGTTAGAAGGAGATGAATATTTAAGCTCTCCAATTGATATGCGTCCTAAATTTCATTTATACAAACCAAATATAGCTTTGTTAAGTGGTATTGCTTGGGACCATATTAATGTATTTCCAACATTTGAAAACTATGTAGAACAATTTTCAATTTTCACAAACTCTCTAACAAACGGAGGAATTATGGTGTATAATGAAGAAGATGCTACAGTGAAAAATGTTGTTGAAGCATCTGAAAATGCCATTAAAAAATACTCATATACTACTCCAGCTAATAGTGTGGAGAACGGAATTACATTTATTGATACTCCTGATGGTTTAATGCCTTTAGAAATATTTGGAGAGCATAATTTACAAAATTTAGCAGGAGCTAAATGGATATGCCAACACATGGGAATAGATGAAGATGATTTTTATGAGGCTATAGCCAGTTTTAAAGGAGCAAACAAAAGATTGGAAAAAGTAGCTGAAAGTGAAAATACAGTTGTATTTAAAGATTTTGCTCATAGTCCAAGTAAAGTTGAAGCTACTACAAAAGCAGTGAAAAATCAATATGCAAATAGAGCTTTATTGGCTTGTTTAGAGTTACATACATATAGTAGTTTAAATGCTGAGTTTTTAGCAGAATATAAAGGAGCTTTGTCTAATGCTGATAAGGCAGTAGTTTTTTATTCACCTGATGCTGTTAAAATTAAACA
>JBELFC010000232.1:0-3826 GCA_042093175.1 Tenacibaculum sp.
ACTCCTACTTTGTCGTTTTGTTTTAGATAGCTTGATATTGAACCTGCTAAAATTGCTATTCCCGAAAAAATAATAAATGAAGTAATAATAAACACTCCACCAAGTATGTAAAACTGAAGCACTGTAGACATTGATTTAGAAAACAGAAATTGTGGAAAAAAAGCTAAAAAGAAAATTGTTACTTTAGGATTTAATACATTCATCCAAAAGCCAGTTTTAAATAATTGCAAAGTTGTTTTTTGTTGTACATTTTCAGTTGAAAAAGCAATTTTAGCATCACTTTTATATACTTTAAAAGCTAAATATAATAAATATGCCGCTCCGAAAAGTTTTATTATAAAAAATAGATTTTCATTTCTTTTAATTACCTCAGAAACCCCAAAAGCAACTAAAGTTGTATGAATAATACATCCTGTCATTAATCCAATTACAGTTGCCAAACCATATTTTTTTCCGTTCACTATACTTTGAGTAAGAACAAAAATATTATCAGGACCAGGTGAAAAAGCTAGTGTTGTAGTTGCTAACACAAAAGATATTAGAATTTCAATCATTATTTTAATTCTTAATTTTCGGCTAATTTAAATGATATATTTTATAATTTTAACGTTAAATTGGTTTGTTTCAACTGTTCCTTAAATGTTTTTTCTGAAATTTCTGCTTTATAAAAAGGCACCATTTTTTTTAATAGCTTTTTTGCTTTTGGAGTATTTAACAACTCTGGAAATGCTTTTTCCAATACAGAAAACATAATTGAAGTTGCTGTAGATGCTCCTGGTGATGCTCCTAGCAAACATGTTATGCTTCCGTCTTTACTACTTATAACTTCTGTTCCAAACTGTAATTTTCCACCTTCATATTCGTCTTTTTTTATAATTTGAACACGTTGACCTGCTTTAACAACATCCCAATCTTCGCTTTTTGCTTTTTTTATAAACTTTCTTAATGATTCCATTCTATCTTCTTTATCCATCATTACTTGCTCTACCAAATATTTAGTTAAAGGTAAATTATGCCAAAAAGCACCCAGCATTGAAGGTATATTATCAAACTGGATGGATTTAAATAAATCTAAATTAGAACCTTTCTTTAAAAACTTAGGACTAAACCCTGCAAAAGGACCAAACATCAATTGTTTTTCCCCATCTATATAACGAGTATCTAAATGTGGGGTTGACATAGGAGGATCACCAATACCTGCTTTGCTATACACTTTAGCTTCGTGCTGTTTTATTATTTCTTTATTATTACAAACTAGCCATTCACCACTTACAGGAAAACCTCCATACCCTTCTTTTTCATCAATTTCTACTTTTTGTAACAGTAATAAACTCCCTCCCCCTGCTCCTATAAATACATGTTCTGCATCTATATTTTTTATTTTTCCAGTTTTAGTATTTTTTACTTCTACTGTCCAATCAATTTCCGAATCAGGATCAATATCTAAAACCTCATAATTACAATGTACTGGTGTATCATATTTTTCTTCTAATATTTTAAATATCTTTTTTGTCAACACTCCATAATTCACCTCAGTACCTCTATCTATCCTTGAAGCTGCCATTACTTCATCCTTTTCTCTATTTTCAGTAATTAAAGGAAACCATTCTTTCATTGTTTCTAATTCTCTTGAAAATTCTATTGAATCAAACATATAATGCTCTTTAAACGCTTTATATCGTTTTTCTAAATAATCACTATTTATTTTTCCAAGAACCCAACTATGATGCTTAACTGGCTTTACAAAACTTTCAGGAACATCAATCAATTCTTCTTCAACTAAATAAGCCCATAATTGTTTAGAAATTTCATACTGCTTACAAATTTTCACTGCTTTTTCTATAGATATTGTTCCATCTTCATTTTCTGGACAATAATTAAGTTCACATAATGCAGAATGACCTGTGCCTGCATTGTTCCATGCAGCTGAACTTTCTTGAGCAACATCACTTAATTTTTCTAAAATTAAGATTTTAATTTCTGGGTTTAATAATTTTGCTAATAATACTAAATTAGCACTCATAATTCCGCCTCCAACACAAATTAAATCGTATTCTTTTTTTGAATTCATAAATGATGATTTACTTTTTAAAGCATGAATATAGTACTATTAATTTTCTTTGAAAAAGTATTTGTGTTTCAATATTATTATAATTAGAAACCCCATAGCTTAACACTATGGGGTTTTTAAAAAGAAACTAAACTTTCTTTTTTAAGATTTTTTTAGAATCGCTTTATTTATTCGCTTAACTAAACTAGGGCCTTCATAAATAAACCCGGTATATATTTGTACTAAATCTGCTCCTGCTTCAATTTTTTCAAGAGCATCTTTTTCAGAATGAATTCCTCCTACTCCTATAATTGGAAAAGATTTATTTGATTTATCAGCTAGATACTTTATTGTTTTCGTACTTTTATTTTTAACAGGTTGTCCACTAACTCCTCCATTCCCTATCTCTTTTAATCTTTCTTTTGACACTTTTAACCCTTCTCTATCTATAGATGTATTTGATGCTATTACCCCATCAATTTTTGTTTCATTAACCAATTCTACTATTTCGTCTAACTGATTGTTATTTAAATCTGGAGCAATTTTTAATAAAATTGGTCTTTGTATTTTTTCTTTATTATTTAATTCTTGAACTTCAGAAATTAATTCTAACAAATATTCTTTGTCATTTAACTTTGCATGACTTCCTACATTAGGGCAACTAACATTCAACACAAAATAGTTAACATAAGGATGTAACTGTTTAAAACAAGTTATATAATCTTCTGTATAATTTTCAGGAGCTGTATCAGTATTTTTACCAATGTTTCCTCCAATTATTATTTTACCTTTATTCTTTTTTAATTGCTTAATTGCTGACTCTAAACCATCATTATTAAATCCCATTCGATTAATAATTCCTTGATCATCTTTTAAACGAAACAATCTCTTTTTAGGATTCCCTACTTGTCCTTTTGGTGTAACTGTACCAATTTCAACAAAACCAAATCCAAAATCAGCTAATTCATTGTATAATACTGCATTTTTATCAAATCCTGCTGCTAAACCTACTGGGTTTTTAAATGTCAACCCAAA
Source organism: Tenacibaculum sp. (assembly GCA_042093175.1). GTDB lineage: Bacteria > Bacteroidota > Bacteroidia > Flavobacteriales > Flavobacteriaceae > Polaribacter. The sequence continues at coordinate 3,086 of JBELFC010000232.1, forward strand.
TAAATTTCTTTCTAATTTTTTATCATTTACTTGATACAAACCTCTAAAAATTGAAGAGACTAATGGTATTTTTGATAAGAACCTTACTAATGAAAAAGTAAAGTGGTGTATCTTTTCTGGATCAAAAAGAAAAAAAACTGGACGAATAATTAATTTATACATTTATTTTTAATTTAACACACAACCAGCTGGCTAAAGCCATCTGATTGTTTTTAATTAGGTACAAAAAAACTCCAAATCAATGGAGTTTTTAAATTATCTTAATACAGCATCTAAATTCTTCTCGAATGTTTGCTGTAACTTCTGCATTATTTTATCAATTTGTTTATCTGCTAATGTTTTACTCTCATCTTGTAATAAAAAACTAACTGCATATGATTTTTTGCCTTCAGGCAATTTATCACCTTCATACACATCAAACAAATCTACATCTTTTAATAATTTCCTTTCTGATTGAAATGCTAAGTTATAAATTTCTTTAAACTCAATTTTATTATCTAATAATAATGCTAAATCACGCTTTACTGATGGAAATTTAGGTAAATCAGAAACTTTAAGCTTTTTATTACCGATTAACTTTAATACATTTTGCCAATTAAAATCAGCAAATAACACCTCTTGTTTAATAGAAAACTCTTTTAAGATGGTTCTTTTTACAACTCCAAGTTCTACTAATTTTATTTTCCCTACACTTAATACAATACCTTCCGAAAAAACATCTGTTTTTACAGGTGTAGTTTT
>JBELFC010000233.1:0-3720 GCA_042093175.1 Tenacibaculum sp.
AACTAAACCTGTTGATGTAATAATATCCAAATCACCATCATTATCAATATCTCCTGAAGCGGCACCGTGATAAAAAGATTTGGGCAAATTATCCAATATTTCAAAATTATATCCATTAGAGTTACTGAGTAGAATACTTGGGTGTGCAAACTCAAAAACTGCCCCTTCTGCGCCATGATCAGCAAAAAAAACATCAGGTTTGCCGTCTCCATTGTAATCACCTACAATAGATTTCCTTGCAGTTTCACATCCAATGTTATTTTGGATTAATGTTTGATCTAAAACAAAATTTTCATTCTTATTATTTATAAATAATTCTAATGGGTGTCTTTCTATGTTATATTTATTTTTCGCTAATAAAATATCTTCATAACCGTCTCCATTAAAATCAGCATAAGAATATGCTGCCGAATAGCTTGTTTGAAATAAGTCTATCCCATTCGAAGTTGGTATCAATTCAATATCAACCCAAAAGTCTGAATTTTTAAACTTGTAAGAAGGCTGCTTATAATCAAAGTATCGCATAAACTTAGCCTTCACTTCAGTAGAATCTGAAATTGTAATTTCTACAGGGTTTTCTGAGGAAATAATACTACCAGACCAACCTATAAACTCCCAATTTTCTGATGGATTTGCAGTTAATATTATCGGAGTCCCTAATTCATAATTTGAAGACGATATCCCGTTAATAGACTCATAGTCTACTTGTCCTTCACCCTCTATGTTTATGGTAATTGGATAGATTGGTGTTTCAGGTTCAGGAATTATTTCAATTTCTTTAGAACAAGTAATTAATAAAAATGAACAAATGAGCAAAGCTGAGAGTTTAATTATGAACCCATTAAAAGATATTTTTATATTAATCATAAATTTGCGCTAAAAAATAATTTATTCAAGTTACAAAAAAAACGGTTACACTGTAATAGTATAACCGTTTTTGATGAGATAAATCATCATTATTTATTTGATCATGAAATTCACTGTTTTTAATGTTTTCTCCACAATTATACTTTCAATTTCATAATCTGAAATAAAATTTGTTATGAATTCTTTTACATAAAGTTTTGTATTGGTTAATTATTGTTCTTTGCCACCAGTGACAAAAAAATATTTTAAATTCATCGTTTAATATTTTAAATTATTTTGAGTTACTATTAACCCACATTAGAGATGGTAAAGATTTTTTTACAAAGTCACCTCCCCCTTTTAAAATTATTTTAATTAAAACTCTAGGTCATATTCATTTGGTTTTGAAATTTTATAAAATATACTAAACAATAATTTTTTTTAATAAATTAAAGTTTATATTTTGGTTGAAATTTATTTCAGATAAATTAGATCAAATAATAAATTACTTGCTTGAGGCCGTCAAAAAACTATAAGATTTCCTATCAGAAAACATATTAATTTATTTACTATTATTTGAAAGTAAAATAAATTCATTTAATCATTATGCATTCCAATATAATTTAATAGACAAATATAAAAAGCAAAAAAACACACACAATTGATGATAGTTTTTATATTAATAAATTAAAAGAATTATTAACTAATCTATATAAAAATTGATTTAGCTTAAGTAGTATGAACATGGAGCATATCTCATTTAAGGAGGACAGCATTGAATTTGATAAAATATAAGAAGAATTAATTCTATTTTTTTAATAAATCTATTAATTAATTTGAAATGAAAAACCAAAATAAAAAAATCACAAGTAAAGATATTGCTAAAGAACTGGGTATATCAAGATCTGTAGTTTCTTTCGTTTTAAATGGTAAGAATAAGGAAATGAGAATTAGTGATGAACTCACAAAAAAAGTTATTGATCTTGTTGAAACTAGAAATTATCAAACAAATCATATAGCCAAAAGTCTTAAAACCGGTAAAACACATACAATTGGATTAATTGTTGCAGACATTGCAAATCCTTTTTTTTCAAAAATTGCTAGTGAAATCGAAAAGGAAGTTAGAAAAAAGAGCTATAGCGTAATTTTCTGCAGTTCTAATGAGAATAAAAAGAATTTTAATTTTCAATTAGAAAATCTTATGAACCGTCAGGTTGATGGATTGATATTAATTCCCCCTATAAAAAGTGATAAAATTTTGACTCAATTAAATTCTCAAAATTTTCCTTTTGTTATTATGGACAGGGTTTTTAATAAATTGGTTGCAAACTCTGTTATTATAAATAATTATAAGGCGGCATATGATGCAACTACTCGTTTAATCAATAATGGTAGAAAAAAAGTAGCCCTAATTAATGTAAATAATGAACTGATTACTATGAGTGATCGGACTAATGGGTATAAAAATGCTTTAGTTGACAATGGAATAGAAGTTAATCCACATTTATTACAGCAATTAAAATATAGCAATGTCGCAGAGCATGTTAGTGAAGCCGTTAATAAGGTCATCTTTAATAATGCTAATGCCATTATTTTCACAACAAATAAGCTTGGATTACAAGGTGTAAAGACAATTAATAATTTGAGAAAAAGAATTCCTGAAGATATTGCAGTAATTAGTTTTGATGATACAACTGCCTATGAAATTGCAAAAACATCTATAACTGCAATTAAACAGCCTATAGCAAAAATGAGCAAAGAGGCAGTAAGGATTTTAATGAAATTAATTGATAAAAGTGATGTAAAGATAGCACCCGAAAATGTAACTCTTGAAGTAAGCTTCATTATCAGAGAATCATGCCCTTAACCTATAATGACAATCCAAATTAAAAAAAAGCGAAATCAAATTACAATCGTTAATTGAAAAGTTTTATAAATAAATGGTTACTTATCTTATAGTTAATTTAATTTTTTTGAAAAGAGCAATTCCGACTTAAAAAATTATCAAATGTTATATTAATTTATTTATAGAAACTAATAATAATTTATATATTTGCTAAATCGAGTAAGCATTCAAATTTTTTACAACCTACCATATAACTCTTTATAGAAAAAATGAAAAAAATAAACAAATTAACCTTAAAGGAAAAAATATCATATGGATTTGGTGATTTTGCTTCATCAACCTTTTGGACCTTATTCTCTATGTTTCTTTTGTACTTCTATACCGATGTATATGGAATAACTGCGGCGGCGGCAGGGACAATGTTTCTTGTCGCAAGATTATGGGATACAGCTAATGACCCAATAATGGGAATGATTTGTGATCGAATAAAAACACGTTGGGGAAAATTTAGGCCTTTTTTGTTATTTGGGGCCCTACCGTTTACAATCATTGGAATTCTGACTTTTACAACACCAGATTTGGGAGCAACGGGGAAATTAATTTATGCGTATATTACCTATACGCTAATGATGATGGTCTACACAGCGGTGAATGTTCCATATGCTTCTTTGCTTGGTGTAATGACTAAGGATACGGATGAAAGAACATCATTAGCCTCTTTTCGATTTATTGGAGGATTTTGTGCAGGTTTAATGGTAACTGCTACGGCTAATTCTCTGGTGGAATTTTTTAAAACAACAGGTGATTTAGCCTCAGCTTATCAAAAGACTGTTGCAATATATGCAATAATATCAGGAGTATTTTTTGTATTTACTTTTAAAGGAACAAAAGAAAGGCTTGATCCTGAAGAAGTGGAGTCCTCTACTTTAAAAGAAGATCTTAGTGATTTATTAAAAAATAAACCATGGTTTATAATGTTAGGGGCTGCAATTGCTGTATTGATTTTTAATTCTTTAAGAGGGGGAGCA
>JBELFC010000234.1:0-3678 GCA_042093175.1 Tenacibaculum sp.
GGGTATCCGTAGTTCTTTATTTTTGGTAAGTATATAGCCTAAAAAAAATGTAGATATAGCAATTGAATATTCTAACAATTTTTTTCAATACCAAACCTAAGAAATAAAAATGCTATTTGCAAGATGTATAAACAGTTAATTATTAGCGGTTTTTTAAACTTTTTTAAAGGAGTTTTCCCTTTGTTATTTTCTTTTAACACAATTTAACATTTTTTTTTTAGGGGGTTTCAATCCTTGTCTGTTTAACCTCTGCATAAATAAAAATAGATAATAAAATGAGAAATTTAATGAAGGGATTGTTAATCTGCGTGATTACATTAATGGCAGTGAGTTGTTCAAAAGAAGATAACTTAAATGCAAATCAATTTGCTAAGAAAAGTTTTGTAACTAAGAAGGCAACAGATTTTTTTGTGAATAGAGATGGTAGTGTGAATGTAACAGTTAATGGAGGTTTTCAAGATCCTAGAGGAGAAGGAGAAGAAAGAGGTTTTGTTTATGGAGAAAGCTCTAACCCATTAGTAAATTTAAATAATACAATTGTTGCAGCTGGTCCTATTCAAGAAAATGTTTTTGGTGTTTTTAGAAATATAGCAAAAGGAAAAGTTTATTACGTAAGAGGATACTTTAGATTAAAAAATGGAAGTTACTTTTATGGTAAAGAAATTGTATTTAATACAAACATTGATGCAAGCAAAACGAGAAAATTAAGCATGGAAATGTTGGCAAAACCACACTGGGTTTCATCAACAGAAATGACTCCTCAATTAGATGTAACTGAATTAGAAAAAGAGTCTCCTAAAGAAATTGGATTTGAATATAGTGTGAACAAAGATTTTTCGAACAGTAAAAAAGCATTAGCAAAAGATATTAAAGGAAATATTAGAGTAACTAAATATGCTGCTTTAGTAATTAAAGGGCTAACAGCTAAAACAACGTATTATTTCAGACCTTATGCTGAATATAATGACGGTACTGTTACCAATGGAGGAAAAAGTGTAGTTGAATTAACAACGAATTAAATAAAAAAGAGGCTGTTGATGAAGACAGCCTCTTTTTTTGTTGTTAAGTTTTTATATTAAAACTGATAACGAACACTTAATCCAAAATCAGAGTTAAAACCATCATAGGCATCACTAAAACCAAACTCTGGTCTAAAATCTAAAGAAACCATTAAAGGAATATCAAAGCTATATTCTACACCAATAACTCCAGCACCAAATAAAGAAGTACTAGAACTACTATTAACTGTTACGCCATTAATAGTTTGCGACTTTGTTTTCCAACTTCCAAAACCACCACCAACACCAGCATACCAATTAAAACGATCTTCTAATTGCCATACCCATTCGTATAAACCAGTAGCTTTAAAAGCACTATAGTTTTTATTTCCTCTAATACCTAAGTCAACCTCTAAACGATTTGTATTACTTAATTTACGTTGGTATGATATCTCACCACCAAATCCGTTGTTATCTCCAAAACGAATACCAATTGCATTTTCAGAAATTTGTTGTGCATTAGCAGTTAAAGCAGTAATTGTTAAAAAACCAATAAATAAAAATAATTTTCTCATAATAAAAATCTTAATTGTTTTGTTTGTTACTTGACAAATTATATGCCAAATAAACTTCTTTTTTTATTTGTAGCCAATCTTTTTCTTTTAAATAGCGTATAAATTTAAAAAGAAATAGCATTTCAAAAGTTAATACTTCCGTTTAATAACCTCATTTTACCACTCATCATAATTGTGTTTTTGTTCTACGCGTTTCAAACTAGTTTTGAGGTATTATAAAAATAAATTAATAAAAACGATTATGAATAAAACGCTATTTTTTTTAATTATTGCACTTATTATAGTTGGGTGCAGCTTTGAAAATTCAAAATCCGCTAATGTTATAACGAGTGATATAACGAACTTTTGGAAGGCATATGATAAAATTCAAAAAACTTCAGACAGTATTCAACAAATGAAACATTTGAAAGAGTTGTTTTTTGATAAGGGAACTATAGGTTTAAAAGCAATGATGAAAGTAAAAAATGTTGCTCCACAAGAATATTTGAAAGCAATAAATGAATATCCGGAATTTTGGAAATCAGTTAGAAAAAACACATTAAGAACCAATGAGTTTAGTATAAAGTTAGAAGAAGGGATAGAAAAATTACGAAAGATATATCCAAATTTAAAACCCGCAAAGTTGTATTTTACAATAAGTGGATTAATGTCAAATGGAACTACTTTAGATAGTTTGGTACTTATAGGTAGCGAACTAGCAATGGCTGATAAACATACAGTTTCTTCAGAGTTTTTAGGAAGGATGAAAAAAAACAGGAGAATATTTTTTGATTCTAACCCTATAGATAATTTGGTTCTTTTAAATGTTCATGAATATGTACATACCCAACAAAACATGCCAGTAAATAATCTGTTATCAAAAGTAATAAGAGAGGGAGTGGCTGAATTTGTATCGGTAAAAGCTATGGGAATTCCTTCAGTAACACCAGCAGTAGCTTATGGAAAGTTTAATGAAAAAGTTAGACAAAAGTTTGAAGAGGTTATGTTTTATGGTAACAATACACATAGATGGTTATGGAGTGATGCTCCTAATGATTTTGACGTTCGTGATTTAGGATATCACATAGGCTATGAGTTAAGTGAAAGATATTATCAGCAAGCAAAGAATAAAAGTGATGCGATTAAAAAACTAATTGAGTTAGATTATACGAATGAAGTAGAAATTGAAAATTTTGTAAATAGTACAGGGTATTTTTCAGAAACGCTTGAGAGTTTGTATGAAAAGTTTCAGAATAAAAGACCCTATGTTGTTGCTGTGAAACAATTTAAAAATAAAAGTGAAGATGTAAGAGCTTCTTTAAATAAGTTAACAATCGAGTTTTCAGAACCAATGCACCAAAAGTATATGAATTTTGATTATGGGCCTCTAGGAGAAGAAGCTGTAGTAAAGTTTAAAAAAATGATAGGGTACTCTAAAGACGGGAGGTCATTAACTTTTGAGATAGAACCACTACAACCTAATAAAAGATATCAGTTAACAGTAGGTTGGGGCTTTAGAAATTTGAAAGGCGTTCCTTTAAAAAGATATTTAATAGATTTTAAAACAACAAAATAATATATTTAGTGCACATAACTTTTTAGATATTTTGATAGTGAAAAACCGAAAAGTTATGTGCTTTTAGTATACTATTAAATGTATAGATTTGTATAATTTAAAAAACTAAAATGAATTATTTTTTTTCAAAAAGAGCAGTACCTAATTATATGGTTTGGCTACTAACATTGTTGCCAGATTATGTAATGAAAATTATTGATTTAGAGAAAAATAAGGAACTGGTTAACTATCTTCTTTTTGAAAGTTTGATTTGGTTTTTAGTAGGAACTATATTAACGGCGGGTATTCAAATTGGTTTAGAGAAATTTACGAAGAATAAATCGGTAAAAGGTAAGGTAGTATACTTAGTACCATTTATGATTATTGCATCGGTACTATTCAATTTTATATTTTGGCCAATAGTTGATGCTTTGTTTGAATACTTTATGAATAAAGTGAGCTACCATGGTAAGTTTGCAACTCGTATTTTTAATTGGCTTAACTGGATTATTTGGTTTGTGTGTTATACCGCATTTAATTTATATCATGAGGTAAAGGAAACTAAATTAAA
>JBELFC010000235.1:0-3608 GCA_042093175.1 Tenacibaculum sp.
TTAATATGAAAGAAGTATGAATATTAGTTTCGACTAATAACATTTCCAGAACCAACAGAGTTAGTGTCTACATGCTTTGGATTTCCTTTATAATAAATATTTCCAGAGCCAACTACGTTAGCCTTTATTTTTTTAGATACAGATGTTTGTATATCTCCTGATCCTGCTATACTAGCTTTTAAATAAGAAGCCTTTAACTCATAGGCTTTAACATCACCTGAGCCAGCAATAGAGCATTTCAAATTATTCGTGCTTCCTTTTAATTTAATATTCCCTGAGCCTCCAATAGAAGCTCTTATAGTTGTTGCATTAACCATAGCTTTTATATTTCCAGAGCCAGCTATACTGAAAGAAATATCTTCTTCTTTAATTTTTTTATTTACTAGAATGTTTCCAGAGCCTTCTAAAGAAACTCCATCAATACTTTCAAAAGAAACAGTAACAACAAGTTTTTTAGTAGTTCTTATATTAATATTTTTTTTAAATTTAATTTTTAGTTTGTTGTTTTTTACAATAGTTTCAATGTAAGGAATAATGTTTTCTTCACCTTCAATTGATATTTTACCTTCATTACCTTCTACAAGTCTAACATCAAAAGAGCCACCTACGTCAACTCTATCAAAATCATTAACTTTTCTTGTTTCTGTTGTTAAATTACCATTTCCTTTTACTTTTTTAGAACTCCACCAGCTTTGAGCTTGTGATGTTAAAGTCATGCTAATTGCGATTAATAGTAGTGTTATTTTTTTCATTTTAAAGTTTTTTATAATTGTTTAGTCATTTATTTTTAAAGAAACCCCTCCGTAACTAGATTTTATATTTATAACAGAATTACTATTAGTATTACCAAATACCCCTTCGTAGTATTTCTTAGATGATTTTTTTATGCTTTTATACATCTCTACTTTATCTTTCGGATAATTGAAACTAGCATATCCTAAACTCATAGTGAATTTGAAATTATTTGTACTGCTTGTTCCTAGTTTTATGCCTGCATAACTACCATCGATACTTATTTTTTCAAAATTATTAGCTATGTTTTGTATTTTAACACTTCCGTAATCTGTATTTATTTCGAGGTTCTTTTTTAAAGTGCCAATTTTTACACCCGCATAATCAGAATTACCAAATATATTTTCAACATTATTAACAACAATACTACCGTAATCACTATTGAATTTTATAGTATTAGAATTCTGAACTTTAACAGTAGAGTAATCAGCATTAATTTTTAATTTTTCAGAATTATTAATTCTTAATTTAGAATAATCTATAGAGATGTTACCGGATTTTATATAGTTAATTTCCGAAGAACCGCAATAATCTAGATTTATAGTATTGTTAATATTGGTTAATTTATCTATATCAATATTTCCATAATCACAATTAATATTTGTTTTTCCTTCAAGTACATCTATATCTATATTTCCATATGCATTATTAAAATCAGCATTATTTGTTACTGGCATTTTAATAAAATAATTAATTTTAAAATTAATATTATTACTTTTCCACCATGATGACCAGCTAGATTTTATTTTTTGTATTCTAGTTCTTGCTTCTACTAAATTTTTTGTAGCCTGAAAATCAACTGTAATAGCATCTAGTTTATTTTCTACTCTATCTAAATTATTTCCCTTTACAGTAATTTTTACATCAATTTGTACACGGTTTTTATTCCATGTAGTTACATTAACATTACCATATTTGTTTTTAATATATAATGTAGCGTTAGTATTTACTGAAAATTGTTTTTTTATGGTTTTACTTTTTTCATGTTTTTTACCACTATTATCATTAACTGTATTAGAGAATAATAGGGTAGGGGTTAAACCAATAACTAATAAAAGTGTTTTATATAATTTCATCATATTTAATTTCAAATTTTGTTGAGTTTTTTTGATATTCTAATTGAGTAAGTAACTCTCCTAAAATGTCTAATCTTTGTTGGTAATTATTTATCATTCTTTGTATGATGTACCTTTTGTTTTCATTTTTAAGTAGCTCTTTAGAGAATGTTTTAAATTTATCTTCAAGGTCTTCAAATTTATCAAGAGCATCTTCAATTAAAGTTTCAGTTTCTATATTTCTATGCTTTTCAACTTCTTTTAATTCCTGCTTTATTGTTGAAACAAAAAATGTTTCGGCTTCGGCCATTTTAGGAGATACTCCAGCTAAACCATGTTCTGTTTTTGTACTTTGAACATTACCTAGATAGAATCCTAAAACTAATATAACAGAAGCTGCTATGCTCATCCATTTCCATGAAGTAAAAGTTCTTTTTTTAGGAGTTTTTAATTTCCGTTGAAATCTATTAAGATGACCAGAATGGGGTTCATGAATATCGAAATCATTATCATGAAAAAAGTTATGTAATTTATCTGCCATAAAATTTCATTTTATACTCTTATTTATTTAATACTACATCTTTTTAAAAAAGTAGTAACTTTAATTTTTGTCTAAATCGGTCAAAATGCCCAGAACGTGGTTCATGAATATCAAAGTCATTTTCATAAAAAAAGACAAGTAATTTATCTACCATATATTTTTGTTTTTACATCATTTCCAATTAAAATTTGCTTTAATTTTTTCTTTGCTCTAGAAATAGTTGTTCTAACATTTTCATTGGTGTAATTTAAAATTTGAGCTATTTCTTCATAGTCATAGCCTTCAACAAGATTTAAAGTAAGCGTTAAACGGTAATTATCTTTTAAACTTTGAATTACTTTTAATACTTCTTGTATATCTAAATCGTTGTAATTAATTGTATCACTCTCAGCTTCATTATTAGGAATTACATCCATTTTTACTTCATCGTAGCGATTGTTTTTTTTTAATTGTGTTAAACTTTTGTTTATTACAATTCTTTTTAACCAAGCACCAAAAGCTACTTCACCTTTAAAAGTATGTAGTTTTGTAAATGCAGTAAGAAAAGCTTCTTGCATTAGATCTTCAGCTTCAAATTCGTCTTTTAATATGCGAAATGCGGTATTATACATTGCTTTATAATAGCTTTTATATACTTGCATTTGCGCATTATTATCGTTCTTCTTACAGCGTTCGATTAGTTGGTTGATATGTAAATTTTGCGATTCCAATAAATATGTTCTACACTAATGACAATCTAATTTTTAATGTGTGACACTTTTTTATAAAAAAGTTTTATCCTTATAAAAATAAATAAAGAGTTTAGAAATTACTTTTTTTTAAGTATTAAATTATTATAACAAAATTTAAAATAAAAAACTAATGAAAATATGTATATTTGGCGCGATGAATGATAGAGTTAAAATTATTGAATGTCCTAGAGATGCAATGCAAGGAATTAAAAGTCATTTTATTTCTACAGATTCTAAGGCAAAATATATAAACTCTTTACTTAAAGTAGGTTTTGATACCATTGATTTTGGTAGTTTTGTTTCACCTAAGGCAATACCACAAATGCGTGATACTGCTGATGTTTTATCAAAATTAAATTTAGCAGATACAGAAAGTAAATTGTTAGCTATTGTAGCTAATGTAAGAGGTGCTAATGATGCATCATGTTTTGAAGAAATTGATTATTTAGGATATCCTTTTTCTATATCTGAAAATTTTCAAATGCGTAA
>JBELFC010000236.1:0-3627 GCA_042093175.1 Tenacibaculum sp.
AATAATAAAATGTCAAAATGACAAAAAAACCAAAAATACTTATTGTTTATACAGGGGGAACCATTGGTATGGTTAAAGATTATAAAACAGGAGCGTTAAGAGCATTTGATTTTAGTCAAATATCAAATAAGATACCAGAATTGCAACAGTTACATTGTGATATAGAAACTATATCGTTTGATGAACCTATAGATTCATCTAATATGAATGTAAATTATTACGTAAGTATAGCTGAAATAATTGCAGATAATTACTCGATATTTGATGGTTTTGTAGTTTTAACAGGTTCAGATACGATGTCATATACATCTTCAGCTATTAGTTTTATGTTAGAAAACCTGCAGAAGCCTGTAATTTTTACTGGTTCACAGTTGCCTATTGGAGATTTAAGAACAGATGCTAAAGAGAATTTAATAACATCTATACAAATTGCGTCAACATTAGAAAATAATGAACCAGTAATTCAAGAAGTAGGGCTGTATTTTGAGTATAAACTATACAGAGCTAATAGAACAACAAAAATTAGTGCAGAACAATTTGAAGCATTTGCTTCTATGAATTACCCTCCGTTAGTTGAAAGTGGAGTGCACTTAAATTTTAATTATCCAATTTTATTAAGATCTAAGAATAAAGAAGAAAAGCTGATCTTTAGAAAAAAATTAGATAATAATATCGCTATTTTAAAACTGTTTCCAGGAATAACGGAGAAAGTGGTTGAAAGCTATAAGCATATTCATGGTTTAAAAGGTATAATTTTGGAAACCTATGGATCTGGTAATGCACCAACTCAAAAATGGTTTTTGAATTTATTAGAAGAATTTGTGAAAAAGGGAGTTTATATAGTAAATGTAACCCAATGTGAAGGAGGAAGTGTAATTTTAGGACATTATGAAACAAGTTCAGATTTGAAACGAATAGGGATTATTGATGGGAAGGATATAACTACTGAAACAGCAGTAGCAAAAATGATGTATTTATTAGGTGAAAACTTAACAAAAGACCAATTCAAAGAATATTTTGAGCTACCACTTAGAGGAGAAATTAACAAATAAGTAAAAATGGTATGTTTTTTGTTGCTATAAATGCCTGAATATCTTGTAAAAAGACTAAAGTGGGAATGTTAATATATAAAACCGTTAATTTTTTTTTAAGAACCAACATTTTTTTGTTACTTGCCACTCTAAAAATGAAAAAATACGATAAGTGTAACTAAATATGTCACTTATTAGTTTTTTTATATTAAAATTACAGTAAAATTTGTATTTTTAACTCGTTAACTATTTAAAATTAATTATAACAAAATGAAGAAAGTAGTAAATATCCTAACTATTGCAGGATTTATGTTTTTAGGAGCTATTCAATCAACTCAAGCTCAGGAAGCAGCTAAGAAAAGTGAAGGTTTTCGTCAAGAATTAAAACAACGTTTTATTGAAGGAGATCCAGGGTTTATGGGAATTGTATTGGTAGCTTTAATTTTAGGTTTAGCAATTGCAATTGAAAGAATTATTTATTTAAACATGGCTACAACTAATACTAAAAAATTAGTTGCTAATGTTGATGAAGCATTAAGTTCTGGTGGAGTTGAAGCTGCTAAAGAAGTATGTAGAAATACTAAAGGACCAGTTGCTTCTATTTTTTATCAAGGTTTAGAAAGAGCTGATGAAGGTATTGATGCTGCTGAAAAAGCTGTTGTTGGATATGGAGGAGTACAAATGGGATTATTAGAGAAAAATATTTCTTGGTTATCTTTATTTATTGCTTTAGCACCGATGTTAGGATTTATGGGAACTGTAATTGGAATGATTACTGCCTTTGATTCAATTGCTGTGTCGAATGATATTTCTCCTGCAGTAGTAGCTGTTGGTATTAAACAAGCACTTTTAACAACTGTATTTGGATTAGTAGTAGCGATTATCTTACAGATTTTTTACAATTATATTGTTTCTAAAGTAGATAATATTGTAAACAATATGGAAGACGCTTCTATTTCTTTAATCGATTTGTTAGCTAAGTACAAAAAATAATTTTTCTTATGAACGGAAAAGTATTAAATATATTAATAGCTATCATTGCAATAATAGGAATTGTATTATTTGTAATGGTAGGTATGGCAGAGGAAGCTTCAGAAAGTTTGAGCTCTGCAACATCGACAATCGTAGATTATTCTTTAACCTTGTTAATTGCAGCAGTTGTAATATCTGTTGTTTTATCAATCTTAAGTTTACTACGTAATCCAGAAGCATTAAAAAAGACATTATTAGGACTTGTAGTATTAGGAGTTTTATTTGCTATTTCTTATTTTTCTTCTTCTGATGCGGCTGTTATAGGAACTAGTAATGAATTATTAGCACCTCAAGGTGATACTTCTAAATGGTCAGGAACAGGATTAATATTCAGCTACATATTATTAGTTGTAGGAGGAGTGTTTTTTGTTTGGGATTTATTGAAAGGATTAATTAAAGCATAATATACTATGGCAAGAAGAGAAAACCCAGAAATTAATGCAGGTTCGATGGCAGATATTGCCTTCTTGCTACTTATCTTTTTCCTTGTAACAACTACTATGGATGTTGATTCAGGTGTTTCTAAGAAATTAGCTGAAAAACCACCAATAGATTTTGTTCCACCTATTATAAAGGAGAAAAATATTTTTGAGATTAGTATAAACCGTAATAACGATCTTTTAGTTGAAGGAGAGATTATGGAGTTAAAAGATCTTAGAAAAGCTACAATTGCTTTTATTGATAATGGTGGAGGTGAAGGTAAAGAAGAAAATGGTGTAAAATCTGGACCTTGTACATATTGTAAAGGAGAAAGAAATCCAGAATCTTCTGATCATCCTAACAAAGCTATTATTTCTGTTCAGAGTGATAGAGGTACCGAGTATGGTACTTATGTTTCTGTACAAAATGAATTGTTAGCTGCTTATTCAGAATTACGTAATCGATTATCACAAGAAAAATATGGTATGAGCTTTACTGAACTTGAAAAAGCATTTAAAGATAGTGCAAGAAAAGATGAATCATTAAGGAAAAAAGTTAAGGATATCAAGAATAGTTATCCTCAAGTTATTTCTGATACTGATCCAACAAGTGTTCAATAGTAATTAAAAACAAGAATTATGTCTAAATTTAGAAAAAAGAAAAAAGGCTTACCAGCTTTGTCAACGGCATCTTTACCAGATATTGTTTTTATGTTATTATTCTTTTTCATGGTAACAACTACTATGAGAGAAACTAGCTTGCTTATTGAAGCACCACGTTTACCTAGTGCTTCAGAGGTTAAAAAATTAGAGCGTAAGAGTTTAGTAAGTACTATTTATGTTGGTAAAGCTAAAGATACTAAATATGGAACTGGATTTGATAAAATCCAATTAAATGATAAGATATCTACAGCTGCTGATGTACCTTCTTTTATAATTAATGAAAGAAGTAAAGTTTCTGAAGCTGAAGTTCCTTTTATGACAACTTCAATTAAAGCTGATAAAGAATCTAGCGTAGGTACTTTAGCTGATATTCGTGAAAAATTAAGAGACGTTAATGCTCTTAAATTAAGTTTATCTACCCATAAAGGAAGTGCTATAAGAAAATAATGTAAATTATTTATAATTATATAAAAGTGCAATCA
>JBELFC010000237.1:0-3611 GCA_042093175.1 Tenacibaculum sp.
ATGTTTCATAAATATTTTATGCAAACAAAATTTAAAGCGGAAGAGTTTCATAAAGATGCTAAAAATTTTAGTCGTTTATTAGATATACTTACAGGTTTAGATTGGTTTATGAAAACTGGAGATTCTTATGAGTTTACGAATAAGGGCCTATTTTTTGCCCGTAGAGCTAGTGCATATGGTGTAACCGTATCTTATATTCCAACTTTAAGGAAGCTAGATAAACTACTTTTTGAAGACTCCACAATTTTAAGAAACGCTAACTCTGCCGCTGAAGAGATTCATGTAGATCGAGAAATGAATGTATGGGGAAGTGGAGGTGCACATGCAGCATACTTTAGAGTTATTGATGAAATCATTATCAACTTATTTAATAAACCTATACATGAACAACCAAAAGGTATTTTAGATGTTGGTTGTGGTAATGGAGCATTTTTAAAACATCTATTTAATGTAATTGAGAATCAAACAAACAGAGGAAAAGTTTTGGAAGAGTATCCTTTATTATTAATTGGAGTAGATTATAATGAAGCTGCACTAAAAATTACTAGAAAAAATTTAGTACAGGCTGATATTTGGGCAAAAGTAATTTGGGGAGACATTGGAAATCCTAAAGCCATGTCAGAAGATCTGCAACAAAAATATAATATCAACTTATCCGATTTATTAAACGTTCGTACGTTTTTAGATCATAATCGTATTTGGGAAGAACCGAATTTAAACTCTAATATTACTATAAGTACTTCAACTGGTGCTTATGCCCATAGGGGTATACGCTTAGATAATAATTTAGTAATTGAATCGCTAAAACAACACTTCAAAAAATGGGCTCCTTATATTCATAAATTTGGTTTACTTTTAATAGAACTTCACACATCAAAACCTGAATTAGTTAGTCAAAATTTAGGAAGAACAGCTGCTACTGCTTATGATGCTACCCATGGATATTCTGATCAATATATAATTGAAATTGAAGAATATATGAATGCTATGAAATCTATTGGATTAATACCTGATGAAAATACTTTCAAAAAATTTCCTAATTCAGATTTAGCAACAGTTTCAATTAATCTTTTTAAACCAAAGGTTTCTTAATCTGTAAATACTAAATACTTTGTCTACAATAATTAATCAATAAAAAACCCCG
Source organism: Tenacibaculum sp. (assembly GCA_042093175.1). Taxonomy (GTDB): domain Bacteria; phylum Bacteroidota; class Bacteroidia; order Flavobacteriales; family Flavobacteriaceae; genus Polaribacter. The sequence continues at coordinate 1,145 of JBELFC010000237.1, forward strand.
AAAATATTTCGAGGTTTTTCTGGGTTTATCTTTCATTCTTTTTTAAGGACAATAAGTTAGCAAATAACTTATATGCTCCTGGAACCCCTGCAGGCAGTTCTCTAAAAAAACTTAAGCCTGTATAAACATAATTTCCTTTACCATATGTTGCTACCAATAAACTTCCTTTCTTAATACTTTCACCTTTATCGTTCATTGAAAGTATTGGAGTATACTCTTTACTCCATTTATTAGGGAAGTACAAACCTCTTTCTTGTACCCAATTTTCGAAATCTACATTGGTTATTTTATTTGGATAATTTAATGCTGAATGCTCTTTTGCAATTAAATTAACTTTTGCATACTCATCAGTAACCCTGTCTCTTGACAGCTTTAAGTCGTATGGAGCCTTAACATCGACTCTCCTATTAGTATTATACTGTACAATTACATTACCTCCTTTTTTTACATAATCTAATATATACTTTTGTTTAAACTGTAACTCTTTCTTTGTATTGTATGCTCTAATACCTAGTACTACTGCATCAAACTCCAATAAAGTTTTATCGTTTATCTCAACAGGATTTATCTCAGTTACAGTATACCCTATTTGACGTAAACTTTCTGGTACTGCATCTCCAGAACCATGAATGTAACCTATTTTCGTTCCTTGTTTTTTAATATTCAAACGAACTACTTTTGCTTGTGAAGCTAATAATACTGATTGTTTTGGTATATGTTCATAATTGATTTCTACCAACTCTTTATCATAAATTTTACCATCAATTTCTGCTATTGATTTTAGTAACCCGTTTGACTCTTTTTGAGTAGGTTTAACCATAAAATCAATTGATCTTACATCTCCTTTTTGTTCTATAGAAAAAGAAGCTTTATTAGGTGTCACTTCCCAGCCATCTGGAGCTTTTAAACTTAAAAACCCCTTTGTGTTTTTTCCTCCTGCTCTAACTTCTACAGAAACTTTCTGTGCATCTTGCGTAGAAAAAATTAATACTTTATCTTTTAATTTTGTAGTTACCTTAGGTAAAATTTCAAAAGGCTCATAAATTTCTCCTTTATCTCTTTTAGAATATCTAAATATTAAAGGCTTAATAAATGAGATTGGCTTATTATCTATGATAAGGTTATATTTAATTTCAACTGGTCTTTTAGTTTCTGGATTTCCTCTTTCTTTTTGATTAGGTACTTTATACATACCTAAGCTCCATTCAGAATTTAACCAATAAGGCGAAGAATATTGTAAATCACCTATCGTAATAACCTCTTTAAAATTTCTTTTTGTATTAGAATTCAATCTTATTTCTTTAGCTATCTTCTTACCATTAGAAATAAATTCTACAGAATTTAACTCCATAGAAGCATTACTTCTATTTAATACTTCAAAATTAACATTAATAGTACTATTAGGTGTTGTACTAGAACTAGTAGCTGAGGCTTCAATATACAAACCAGAGCAAGCAATTATAATCTCTTCTAGTTGCTTAGTTTTTATACGTTTCCAATGTTTATTTTCTAACTTTAGAATCTTAGTATAGGCATTCATTAAACTTGATAAATGCTTAGATGGATTCACAAAATCAAAATTCTTTTCTACACTGTATAAAATTTCACCTATTTCTCCTCCCCCTTTAATACGATTCCAAGTTGTATTAATTCCTGAAAAAATATCATTTTTATCTTTTGGAAATTCACCTTTTAAAAACTCTACATATTCTGTTTGACTACCCCGTGTAGTTAAACGTCCAAAACCTTGACACAAATGCTGACTACTTGCAATAGATGCCAATTCATTATTTGACAATCCTTTTAATGGGTAATAAGTTCCAATATCAAAACTTAACATTTTACTTTTATCAGCTTCTGCAAATTTTTTTTGACTACCATAAAACCACCAAGAAGTATTAAAAAACAATCGATTAGGATTCCATGTATCTGTATGTGCTAATTGCTCTGGATATTTAGTCTTATCTCCAGCTAATTCAAAAGCTTCTACACTTAACATAGCTGACGAAGTGTGATGTCCATGAGTAGTTCCAGGAGTTCTATGATTAAATCTATTTATAATAACATCTGGTTTAAAAGTTCTTATCGCCCAAACAACATCTGCTAAAACTTTCTTTTTATCCCATATCTTTAATGTTTCATCTGGGTGTTTAGAATATCCGAAATCATTAGCTCTTGAAAAACGTTGTTCTCCTCCATCAACTCTTCTTGCTGCTAATAATTCTTGAGTACGAATTATACCTAACAACTCACGTATTTCTGAACCAATTAAATTTTGCCCTCCATCTCCTCTTGTTAATGATAAATATGCTGTTCTTGCTTTTTCATGATTAGCTAAATAAGCGATTAACCTAGTATTTTCATCATCTGGATGAGCTGCTATATATAATGCTGAACCTAAAAAATTTAATTTTTGTAATTTTTCGTATACCTGGTTAGAAGATAACTTTTGCGGTTTTTGTGCTTC
>JBELFC010000238.1:0-3495 GCA_042093175.1 Tenacibaculum sp.
TAATTCAGGAGCAACACCTTGTTCTTCAGCAGCAACAATATAGAATGCGAGTATAGGTAAAACAGCTCCGTTCATGGTCATTGAAACAGACATTTTATCCAAAGGTATTTGGTTAAATAACACCTTCATGTCTTCAACTGAATCAATTGCCACTCCAGCTTTTCCTACATCACCTTGTACACGTTCATGATCAGAATCATAACCACGATGTGTTGCTAGGTCAAAAGCAACAGATAGTCCTTTTTGGCCTGCTGCTAAATTTCGTCTATAAAAAGCATTACTTTCTTCGGCTGTTGAAAAACCTGCATATTGACGAATAGTCCAGGGTCTTCGAACATACATGGTTGAGTATGGCCCCCTTAGGTTGGGTGCTATTCCTGCAACAAAACTTTCGTGTTTGTAACTGTTAACTTCTGAAGTTTTATCTTGAGCTATTTTAATATTTGATATATCTTTTCTACTCATTTTTGATCAAGTTGTTTAATGTAGTGTAGTATAATTCAAAAGCAATAAAAGTTTTTAAATATTTGTTTTTGAATTTTTCTATAGGTGTATTGATTAAAGCAGAAGCTATAAGTGATGGGTTGCTATCTGTCACATCTCTAAAAGTGAGTATTAACTCTTCTAAATCTTTGTTTTTACTTTTAATGATAAGGTCTTTGGAGTAATCTTCAAAGTAATTGACAGTTAGTAGTTTGTCAGTTTTTTTTAGTTTTTCGAAATACTTTCTTGTATTACTGTCCATGTTATTATAGTCAATAATGAGAGTTTCTTCTTTGTTTGATTTTCCTCTTTTTACCTTGTTGGTTATCCAAATATAGTCAGCTAACTCAATTTTTGATATTTCAAGAAGTTCTAATTCTTCTGTAGAAGTTATTGCGTTTAAATTTTCATTCTCAGATGCTAGCTCTTTTATATATTTTAAAAAAGCAAGGTGTGAATTTTCTTTTTCTATTGAGTAGTATTCACATATTCTGTCTTCAAAAGAAGAGACCATCGCTTGTGTTAAATTGTTTTTTTGCGCTAAACAATTTAAGGATACTATAAAAAAAAATATTTTTATAAATGTATTACTCATTTTTTAAACGCTCTTGTTCTAGTTTTTCGGCTAATCTTTTTTGAATTATAGGCTGTATTAGTGTTTTTTCATTTCGTTTTTTTAAGAAAGGATCAATTTCAATATCGCCCTTCATTTTATCTTTTTCATTTTGAATTTTATTAGTGCCTAATAAAACTAATAAACCATGATCAAATTGTTCTTGCTCTTTTAGTGCAGATTCTGCTATTTTACGTTGAATAGTTCCTTCTTGTAATTGTTTTAGAAATCCGCCACCATTTTCTATTTGCTTAAAAATATCTAATGCTTGTTGTGCTAATTGGTTTGTTAATGATTCTATATAATAAGTTCCATTAGCAATATATTGTGCGCTTTCTAATTCACATTCTTCTTTAAGTACTAATAATTGATTTCTTGATATTCGTTCACCAAATTCATTTGGTTTGTGGAATAGTTTATCATAAGAGAAATTAGTAATAGTGTCTGATCCACCTAGTATAGCGCTCATGCATTCAGAGGTAGTGCGAAGCATATTTACGTTATAATCGTATAAGGTTTTATTTCTTAAGCTAGGTTGTGAGAAAATATGTGCTGTTGTTTCTTTTACATCGTATTCTTTTAAAAGAGAATTCCAAAGTATTCTAAAAGCTCTTGTTTTTGCAATCTCAAAAAAATAATTACTTCCAGTAGAGAAATTAAAATGAATTTTATGAGCTGCTTCTTTACCAAAGTAATTAAGGTATTCATTTGCGTGAGCTAAAGAGTAGGCTAGCTGTTGAGTAATTGTTGCTCCTGAATTTTGGTAAATAGAAGTGTTTACGCAAATTGAATTTGTAGTGTTTTTTATAATGGACTGAATTTCTGTATGGTCGTCGTTTTGACTTTTGTACCAGTTTCCAGTGCTTGCTAAATTACCTATAATATCAATATTGAAATAGCAGTTATCAGAATTGATAAATTCTGATATATCTGAAATTAGCTTTGAATTTAAGTGTTTAAATCTGAAATATAAAACAGTGTTTTTTAAGTTTATATTAATAAGAAGTGTTTTGTAGTCTAAATGATTATTTACTATGAATTCAATACTGTTGGCTCCTCTTTTTAAGTAATCAGTAGCTAAAGAGTTTGCTTTTTTTTCGTCTTCTACAGTGATTGATTGGCAAATATTGAACTCTTTTTTGGGAAGATGTATGTTTTGTTGAGTTCTATCTTCTTGAGTGTAAAAGGGTTTTACGGTAATTCCTTCATTAGTTTTCCATAATAAAGTATCGTTATAGTCAGCGCCTTTTAAATCTACTTGTATCTTAGTTTTCCAAGCTTGAGGTGTTACTTCTTGAAATTCGTTAAATAAATAATTATCCATTATTTTTTTATAGTATCAAATTCAATAATATATAAATCTTCGTTTTCTTTTTTCATAAGATATTTTTCACGTGCGTATCGTTCAAGTTCTAGAGAGTCTTTTAGTTTTTCTATAGTTTCTTTATCTATCGCAATTTTTTGTTGGTGATAATCGATCCATGTTTCGAGTTCTTTAATTTCTTCATTAAACTCTCTATGGGTAAGGTACGAATTTTCATCTAAAAAAAGCATCCATATTATAAAGACAGTTAAAATAAGAATATAAATATTCGTGATAATTTTAAATGGAGGTTTATTTTTTAGTGATTTTAAATTCATAGTTATAGGCGATCGTTTATTACAGTTCTAACAATATCTATAGCTACTTTATTGTGGCCACCACCAGGTATAATAATATCAGCAAAATTTTTAGTTGGTTCAATAAATTGCTGATGCATTGGTTTTAGTGTGTGTTGGTACCTACTTAAAACTTCATCAATGTCTCTACCACGTTCTTTAATATCTCTGCGAACTCTTCTTATAAGTCTCTCGTCTGCATCTGCATGTACAAAAACTTTTATATCGCATAAATCACGTAATTCTTTACTGTTGAAAATTAATATACCTTCCACTATTATAACCTTTCTAGGGTGTGTTTTAATAGAGTCTTTCGTTCTATTATGTGCAACAAATGAATAAATTGGTTGTTCAATAATTTGCTTATTTTTTAGTTGTTTTAGGTGTTCAACTAATAAGTCAAAGTCAATAGCTCGAGGATGGTCAAAGTTTATTTTTGTTCTTTCTTCGTAAGTGAGATTATCAGTTTTACAGTAATATGAGTCTTGAGAAATTACACAAACCTCTTCTGCAGGAAGTTCATTAATTATTTGATTTACTACGGTTGTTTTTCCACTTCCAGTTCCACCAGCAATACCAATAACAAAAATGTTTTTCATTAGAAATTCTTAAGTAGTTTTATAGTTAGCAAATTTAGAAAAAATAGTGCATAAAAAAAGTGCTAACAAATTTGTTAGCACTTTTTATTTTTTTGAGCCGATGGAGGGACTCGAACCCACGACCTGCTGATTACAAATCAG
>JBELFC010000239.1:0-3495 GCA_042093175.1 Tenacibaculum sp.
TACACCTTTTATTGGGTTTTGTAATCAAAAACCAATTTTCACTCCTAATAATGAAGTAGCAACAATTATTGAAGTATTAGCAGAAGATTTACTAGACAACAATAATATTGTTTACACACCAATGGAAACCTCATATATGAAAAACATCGAGGTACCTTCCTTTAAACTAAACAATTACATTGTTTGGGGAGCAACAGCTATGATGCTTTCGGAAATTAAAGATTTAATTAAATAGTAACAGTATTATTTTTCTTTTGTAATTTAGCATTTATACTAATAAAACCTGCATCAATATGCCCTTATTTAAAAGGAATCCTTTTGGACATATATTATGGATAAAAAAATGGCTTATACGTATCTTAGGAGTTATTTCTCACGGACGTTATCGTAGGTTTAATGAACTTCAAATTGAAGGTTCTGAAATTTTACGCCAACTTCCAAATCAAAATGTCTTATTCATTTCCAACCACCAAACATATTTTGCTGATGTTGCAGCTATGTTTCATGTATTCAATGCTTCTTTAAAAGGACGTATAGATAATATAAGAAACATTGGCTATATATGGAACCCAAAATTAAATGTATATTATATTGCTGCTGGTGAAACTATGCGCTCTGGTATTTTACCTAAAATTTTTGCTTATACAGGATCAGTATCTATTGACAGAACTTGGCGTAGTGGAGGAAAAGATGTTAACAGACAAGTTAAATTATCAGATATTTCTAATATTAAAAAAGCTTTAGACGATGGATGGGTTATTACCTTCCCACAAGGTACTACTACAGCTTTTAAACCTATTAGAAGAGGAACAGCACATTTAATTAAAACATACAAACCAGTAGTTGTACCTATTGTTATTGATGGATTTAGACGTTCTTTTGATAAAAAAGGATTACAAATAAAAAAACGTAATGTCTTACAATCTATGGTTATTAAAGAACCTTTGGAAATAGATTACGAGAATGAAAGTATTGAAAATATTGTTGAAAGAATAGAATATGCTATTGAGCAACACCCTTCTTTCTTAAAAGTAATGACTCCTAAACAAATAAAAGAACAAGAAGAATTAAACGAAAAGCGTAAGTTTTGGAGTTAATTTATTTGTTCTCATAACATTTATTAATAAAAATCATGGCTGAGAAATCAATTTTAAATCAAAAGTCGATAGACTTCTTAGAAAAATATTTAAACAACGCAGCACCTACTGGATATGAATGGGAAGGCCAAAAAATTTGGATGGACTATTTAAAACCATATGTAGATGAATTTATAACAGACACTTATGGAAGTGCAGTTGGAGTTATTAATCCTGATGCTAAATACAAAGTGGTTATTGAAGGACATGCTGATGAAATTTCTTGGTATGTAAATTACATATCTGATAACGGACTTATCTATGTTATTAGAAACGGTGGGAGTGATCATCAAATAGCACCCAGTAAAATAGTTAACATTCATACTAAAAATGGCATTGTAAAAGGTGTTTTTGGTTGGCCAGCTATACATACTCGTAACAAAGCTAAAGAAGAAGCTCCTAAACCTGATAATATTTTTATTGATTGTGGTTGCTCTACTAAAGAAGAAGTTGAAAAATTAGGTGTTCATGTTGGTTGTGTAATTACATATCCAGATGAATTTCATATACTAAATGAAGACAAGTTTGTTTGTAGAGCCCTAGATAATAGAATGGGTGGTTTTATGATTGCTGAAGTTGCAAGATTATTAAAAGAAAATAAAAAAGACTTACCATTTGGTTTATACATTACCAATTCTGTACAAGAAGAAATTGGTTTACGTGGTGCAGAAATGATTACACAAACTATTAAACCTAATGTTGCTATTGTTACTGATGTTACCCATGACACTACTACTCCAATGATTGATAAGAAAAAAGCTGGTTTATTAGAAATTGGTAAAGGCCCTGTTATTGCATATGCACCAGCTGTACAACAAAAACTTCGTGATTTAATTATTGATGCAGCTGAAGCTAACGATATTCCTTTCCAACGTTCAGCTTTATCAAGAGCAACTGGAACTGATACTGATGCATTTGCTTATAGCAATGGTGGAGTTGCCTCAGCTTTAATATCTTTACCTTTACGTTATATGCATACCACTGTTGAGATGGTTCACAGAGAAGATGTTGAAAACGTAATTAAAATGATATATCAAAGCCTCTTAAAAATTGAAAACGGAGAAGATTTCTCTTATTTTAAATAATATACTAAGTCCCGCTTTATGCGGGACTCTTTTTTTATGGATGAAACAATTGACATTCTTGATGAATTTGGTAATTACACAGGTAAAACCTGTTTAAAATCAATAGCTCATAAATATGGTTACTTCCACCCTACTATTCATGTATGGTTATATACTTCAGATTACAAGATTTTACTTCAAAAAAGAGCTTTGACTAAAAAAGTATTCCCTGGTTTATGGGATATTTCAGTAGCTGGCCATATAGCTGCAGGTGAAAATACTATTGTTGGAGCAGTTAGGGAAATACAAGAAGAAATTGATTACACATTAAATCCTGATGACTTATATAAAATTGGTGTGAGAAAACATCAAATAAACCACACTAACGGTATAATTGATAACGAATATCATCACATTTTTATAGCGGAATTAAAAGTCTCTCTTGATGATTTAAAAATTCAAAAAGAAGAAGTAGATGAAATTAAATTATTTGATTTACAAACTATCATAACCACTAAAAATTTAAAGAATATTTTATTACCTCAATACCATGACTATTATAGTTTTGTTTATGATAAAATAGTAGAAAAACTAAAATAAACATTTAATAACTCTTTATATTATAAGTTTTTTAAACGATAGACTTCCTCTTTATTTTATTATGAAAGACATTTAAAAATAAGTATATTTAAAGGAAAATACTTAGTCAATGTTATCTAATAAAGAAAAATCAATACTTAGAAGTAGTTTATTTCGTCATTTAGACGGAATTGTAACCTGTCCTGCAGCATATATCTTAAAAGAAAAAGGTATCACTGAATATTTATTGAAAAAGAAATCAGTTAGTTTAACAGAAATCACATCAACTTTTAATGCCAACGATGGCTATTTAAATGTAGCTTTACGTACTTTATGCTCACAAGGTTGGTTAAATCAACAAGTAAATAACACTAATAATACAGTTCATTTTGAAATAAACGAACTATCATCTATTGCTTTTTCATATTTCCACATTTATAAAGAAGCTTATTTATTACTTAAGTTTTCAAAAAACTACAACTCTAAAAAATTTGAAACTGAACCATTTTTAAAACTAGAAGAACTATACTTAAACTTTAAAAATAAATTTAATATTTCTTCCCCTCCAAGTTCAAGAGAAAATGAAGTATTAAACCAAATTTTAACACATATTGAGGGTATAATTATTGGTCCCACTGTTGTATTATTAGGTATGAGTGGCATGTTTCATAAATATTTTATGCAAACAAAATTTAAAGCGGAAGAGTTTCATAAAG
>JBELFC010000240.1:0-3479 GCA_042093175.1 Tenacibaculum sp.
CTAAATACTTTACTGTAGATAATTTTGAAAACCATTTTTATTATAAGTCTTTTGTGTAATATTTTGCTTTTATACTCAAAAATCTAAAGTATGAGTAAAAGTCATTATATATGAATCTGAAATTAAACTCTTAAACTACAAGTTTTTACTCAATCCATTTTCTAAACTCACTTGTTGAAGATGCACTTGTAATTAAATGTTGTTTGTATTTTTTAATCGAAACGGCCAACCTATCTCCAAAGTAAGGTTCTATTTTCTCAATGAAATTGATATTTACAATTTCACCACGATTAATTTGGAAAAACTCTTTTGGATTTAACTCTTTTATTAAATCAGATAATTTATAGCGAAATTCATTTTCTTTTCCGTTTTCATCAATTGCAATACATTTACCTGAATTAGATAAAATTGCTCCAGTATTTTTTGTGCTTAAAATTTTTAATTCTGTTTTAGTTTTTACAATAATACGTTCTTTGTAATTATTGTTCAATCCATGAATAGCTTCAGATATTTTCGTCCAATCAACTTCTTTACTTTGTAAAGTATTAAACTTTTCCATTGCTTTACAAAACTTATTGTAGCTTATAGGTTTTAATAAATAAGCTATTCCGTTTACATCAAAAGCATCTTGGTAAAAAGTATTATAGGCAGTTGTAAAAATAATTGGGCATTTAATAATACTTGTTTTCAATAAAGAAAATACATTTCCATCTAACAACTCAATATCAGAAAACACTAAATCAACTTGACCATTGGTGTTATACCAATTCTCTACTTCTTCTTTGCTTTGTAACGAAGTTACAATTTCAATTTTGTCATTGTATCGAAGAATATGATCAGTAATAATTTCAATATTAATAGCTTCGTCTTCAATAATTAATACTTTCATACTTCAGGAATTAGTGGTATTTTAACAGTAAATTCATTGTCAGTTTCTGTAAAAATAACATTTTTGTTAAAATTTAGTTGATATTGACGTTTTAAATAATCATTTCCCGTTCCTGTACCGAGTGTAAAATCGACTTTATTAAGTTTATTTTTTATTACAATTCTATTTTCTTTTAATGAAAGATAAATCAATAGTGGATTTTTTTCACTTGCTTTATTATGTTTTATTGCATTTTCAACACACAACTGTAATGAACACGGAATAATAAAACCATCAGTATTTTCTATACTATTTTCAATTTGATAAGTATTTCCAAAACGTTTTTCCATTAAATTCATATAGCTAATTAAGAATGACAACTCATCTTTCAACTCAACCAATTGTTTTTTTCCATGATTTAAATAATATCGATACACATCCGAAAAATCATCAATAAAACCTTCTATTTGTTCTGGATTTTTTCTTGCCAATCCTGATAAAACGCTTAAGTTATTAAATAAAAAATGTGGTTCTAGATTCTTTTGCAGCATTTGCGATTGTAATACAGCCTTTTCTTTTTCTGTTTGTTCTAATTCTAGTGTTGCTTTTTGAGATTGTCTGAAATATAAAAATGCTGAAGTAAGTGCAAAAATATCAACAAGTATAAAAGCAACGGACATTGTATTTATAAATCTAATTATAAAATTATACTCTTTACTATTCATTACAATACCTAAAAGAACATAATCAATAATAACTCCCACAGCAACAAATAATAAAAACGATAAAATATAAACTTTTACAAATTTTAAAATTGTATTTGTTCTGTCTATTTTATTAATAACTTTCCATGAAACAATTACAGACATTAATGAAATTAAGGAGAATAGAAAAACAGAAACGTGATCGAAATAGTCATAAAAATCAATATCGCTATTAACTCGCACATTATGTAATAAATAAATTTTACCAGAATTACCAAATAACAATAATACTATGACTACTAAAACTTGCTTTATATTTATGTTTTGATTGAAAATCTTCACTTCTTTAGAATTTTTAGAATTACAAAATACATTTTTAGTTTAAAATAAAGCTTTTTAAATATATTTAATTGTTAAAATCGCTCTATTATAGGCTCTTATTTTTTAGCTCTATTTTGTTCTTCTGAGTTACCTGAACTACGCTGCTTAACTTTAATTTTTTTATTTCCAAAACTATAGTTTAAACTAATTTTTACACTTTGCGTATCAAAATAGTTATAATATGTTTGGTTTATTCCGTTCGTTTTAGTGTTAACGCTTGTTGCTCTTAGTTTTAAAATATCATTTATAGCAAGGGTACAATTTAGTTTTTTATCTAATAATGAAAACTTTAATCCTAAATCTAAGTTAACCATTTCAGTTGTTGAAAAATACATTAATTTTTGTGGAGAAGCATAAATAAATGTAGCTTCTGCTTGTACAGTTTTTGCTTCATTTAAATGGAATGTATTTCTATTATAAAATTGAAAGTTCCAACCACTTAATAACTTAGCGTCTAAATTAAATCCATCTTTATAACGGGTATTCATTTTTGATAAAGCTGCTTGAGTTGTTGTATTCCACCATTTTGTTGGATTGTATATAAAAGTTTCTGTTATCCCGTAATTATAAGCGGTATAAAAATTATCAAATGTTACTACTATTCTTTGCTGTGCCCCATCTTCAGCCTTAATAATATTAAAATAACCATTATCAACATAGCTTACAAACGCTTTACTTATCAATTTTCCTTTGTAAATATGCTTTAATTCAAAATTTTCAGAAATTTGCGGTTTTAAAAACGGGTTCCCTTCTTGATATGAAATAGGATTAATGTAAAAACGAAACGGATTTAAACGTTCAAAACTAGGTCGTTGAATTCTTCTACTATAACTCAAATTAAACATGTTTGTTCTACTAGGGTTGTACCCTAAAAAAACTGATGGAAATAGTTTGTTATACGAGTTAATATCAGTTTGATTATTTGTTTTTGAAACTCCTTTTGTTCTAGTATTTTCAAAACGAAGCCCCATTTTTAATTGCCATTTTTCACTTAATGGTTTAGACATATCTGCATATAATGCATTAATATTTTCAGAATACATAAATGTATTGCTTTGCGTTGGATCAAAAATAGGTGTACCAGTAGTAGTATTGTAAAAAGCTACATCACTATCTGTTTTAGTAAATGTTGTTTTAACTCCATATGAAAAATTTGCCCACTTACTTGGGTGCTCCATATCTATTCTCCCGCTATAATTTTTAATATTTTGATTTATACTGTTTTTTGCTTCAAAATAGCTTTGATTTGTAATAAATTGTTCACTACTAAAATCTCTATTAGAAGAATTATTATAATTAAAATAATCAACATCAATAGATAATTTTCTACCTAAAGTATCTAATTTCTGAATGTAATGAGCATTTATTGAATGATTTTTGTTATTCGTATCTGCATTACCTTCATTAACTGTATAGGTTCCATTTCCATCATTTATTAATGTTCTTCCTCCATCTTTTATACCTTTATCTTCAAACGAGCCTGAATACAAAAAACCTACAGTAGCATTATCTGTTAAACTGTAATC
>JBELFC010000241.1:0-3470 GCA_042093175.1 Tenacibaculum sp.
AGACTTTCTTGCTACAGTATTATTTACTAATTTCTGACCAATTTGATCAACAATCTGTTGATATCTGTTGTCAGGATATAACCCACCGTGTTGTTGAGCCATAGAAGGAGCTTGTTGTAAACCAATGGCAATTTCTTGTTCTGGAGATAAACTAATAGATTGTGTTTTTCCTGTATAAGGGTTTTCTTCTTGCTGACTACATTTTTTTAAATATGCAAACGCAACGATTACTAGTCCAATAAGTAAACGAATTTTAAAACCGCCTCTATTTCTCATTTTTATGCTTTGATTTTTTGTGTTAGCTATAAATATACAAAATATATAATTTAACGGATATCAGTTTTTTGTGAAGCATAAAAAACTTAAATTTACGCAGTTAAAATACCATTTTATGGAGGCTCATTTTGAATTGAATGAAGTAACTAAAAAGTTACCTAAACATTTACATAAATTTATAGTAAAACAACCTTATAATGAATATACTGCACAAAATCAGGCAGTTTGGCGTTATGTAATGAGGATGAATGTAGATTATTTGGGTAAGGTTGCCCATAAATCATATATAAAAGGTCTTGAAAAAACAGGTATTTCAGTAGAGTATATTCCTAGAATGGAAGGAATGAATCGCATATTAAAAGAAATAGGATGGTCAGCAGTTTCTGTTGATGGTTTTATACCTCCTAATGCATTTATGGAATTTCAAGCTTATAATGTGTTGGTTATTGCTTCAGATATGAGAACAATTGGTCATATAGAATATACGCCTGCGCCAGATATTATTCATGAGGCAGCTGGTCATGCTCCAATTATAGCAAATCCAGAATATGCTGAGTATTTACGTCGTTTTGGAGAAATTGGTGCAAAAGCTATTTCTTCTTCTAAAGATTTTGAAATGTATGAAGCTATTCGCTTGCTATCAATATTAAAGGAAGACCCTAATGCCTCAAAAGAAGCAATTGAAGAAGCACAAAAGAAAGTTGAATGGCTACAAGATAATATGGGAGAGTTGTCTGAGATGGCTCAGATAAGAAATTTACACTGGTGGACTGTTGAGTACGGATTAATAGGTACCGTCGATGATCCAAAAATTTATGGAGCAGGCCTTTTATCTTCAATTGGTGAAAGTAAGGGGTGTTTACAGGAAGAGGTTAAGAAATTACCTTATTCAATTGAAGCTGCAGATGTAAGTTTTGATATCACTAAACCACAACCACAATTGTTTGTAACTCCAAATTTTGCACATTTAAGTTTAGTCTTAGAACAGTTTGCTAATAAAATGGCAATAAGAACTGGTGGATTAAAAGGAGTAGAAAAATTAATAGATTCTAAAAATTTAGGTACTATTGAATTAAGTACAGGTATCCAAATATCAGGTGTATTTACAAATGTAATATCTGATGAAAAAAATCGTCCTATTTATATTCAAACAACTGGAGGTACTGCATTGTCAAATAGAGATAAAGAATTAATAGGACATGGAATAAATTATCATGCTGAAGGGTATGGAAGTCCAATAGGGAAATTAAAAGGGATCAATATTCCAATTGAAAATATGAGTCCTAGAGATTTAGAGGCTTATGGAATTTATGAAGGAAAACAAGTTTCTTTAGAGTTTGAAGGAGGAGTTAAAGTAGAAGGAGAAGTTATTACTGGTACAAGAGAGTTAAGAGGGAGGATTTTATTAATTTCTTTTAAAAATTGTACGGTAACATATGGAGAAAAAGTATTATTCCATCCTGATTGGGGTATATATGATATGGCTGTTGGTGTTGAGGTGGTTTCTGCTTACGCTGGACCAGCTGATGTAAGTTCTTTTGACGATTTAGGAAAAGTGTCAGAAACAAAAACTAATAAGATAACATACTCAGAATTTGATGAGAAATTATATTCATTATATGATTCGGTTAGAGAGATGAGAGAAAATGGTACGGTTTCTGAAGATAAGATAAAAGATATTTTTGAACAACTAGAATCTCAATTTAAAAATGATTGGTTATTACCGTTAGAATTATTAGAGTTAGCTTTTGATAAAGAATACTCTATAAAAAGTAGAGTTAAAGAATATTTAGAAAAACTTAAAAGTAACAAAAGCTACAAAACATTAATAGAAAACGGATTATTTTTGCTTAACAATTACCAACAAGCATAAAATGGGATTATTTAATTTATTTAGAAAAAAAAACATGAGTAACGAAATTAAAGAATACTTAGAGAAAGGAGCAGTTGTATTAGATGTTAGAACTCTAGGTGAATGGAACGAAGGACATTCTGAAGGTGCTAAACATATTGTTTTAAATACAATACCAGAAAATGTAGAAACAATTAAATCATGGGGTAAACCTGTAATTGCTGTTTGTAGAAGTGGAGGAAGAAGTGGTCAGGCTACTGATTTCTTAACTAATCATGGAGTTGACGTGATTAACGGTGGTCCATGGGGAAATGTAGATCAACATCTATAGTTTTTTCTTTAATAGAAACTATTTAAAATAAAAAAGGCAGTTTGAGATATTATCTCAGACTGCCTTTTTTATACTATATATTGTATAAAATAGATATTTTTAAAAGGAAATATGTGTGTATTTCTCTTTTAAAGCTTTTATTTTTTCTTGAAGATTAATTATAAATTTCTGGTGTGCTTCTGAATTAGGGTTAAAAGATCTATGCGCCAATCCTTTTTGAATAACTTCAATTTGATTCATTGTTTGTAAAGAATCAGCTTTGAACCAAGTTTGAGTGAATTTTTCCCAAATATAATTTATAGCTGTTGTATTTGGGTGAATCATATCTTCAGTGTAAAAACGATAATCACGTAATTCATCCATCATTATTTCATAGGAAGGAAAATAATATGTTTTATCTCGAGGCTCAATAATACTATGAATAGCCGTTAATAAATGTGATTTGCTTCTTTGATTTTCAATAAAACCATCTTTAATATGACGAACAGGAGATACTGTATATAGTATCGAAGCATTTTTATTTACTGATTTTATTAATGAATTAATAGCGTCTAAACTTTCTGAAATTTCTTCAACAGATAAAATTTCTTTTAAAAACTTTTTTTGTGGTATTTTATGGCAATTAGCCACAATAGTGTCACTTTCTATAAATCGATATACCCAAGAAGTACCCAATGTAATAACTATATGTGAGGCAGTTTTTAACTGTTTTGAAGTTGTATTAATAGCTTCGTTTAAGCAATTTAATAGCTCATTTTTATCAGGAGAACTTAAAGAAGAATGAACATCAAAAGTATGCCATCGTTCATTCTGAAAAAAGATATCTTGTTCAGTATATTCTTTTTGGTTAATAGCATTATTAACTATTGTTTCAATAGCTTTAGGATGAAATAAAATACCAAAAGGATTTTGTAGCGTTTTAAATTTATAATACGTTAATTTATTTCCGATATTTTCAGAAAAGCAAGAACCAATTAATACAACTTCCGATTGATAATCTAATTGATTATG
>JBELFC010000242.1:0-3461 GCA_042093175.1 Tenacibaculum sp.
AACGGACTTATTAAGGTTAAAGCAAGAATATCATCACAAAACACTGGTTTATTAGATGGTATGAATGTGAAAATTTATATTAATAAACCACTTAAAAATGTTATTGTTATTCCAAAAGAGGCTTTAGTACTACGTTCTAACAAAGAAGTAGTTTTTACAGTTAAGAATGGGCTAGCAAAATGGAATTATGTAGAGTTAGCAGGAGAAAACAGTCATAGCTATGCTATTAAAAAAGGGTTAAAACCAAATGACACCATTGTCATTTCTGGTAATTTAAACTTATCGCATGATGCAAAAGTAAAAACTAGTTTTGTGCCTCATGATACTTTATAAAATAAAAAATGATTAAATTTCTAATCAAAAGGCCTATTGCTGTTTTTATGGCATCTTTGGCATTACTGTTACTAGGTATTGTAGCTTCTACTAAAATACCTACTTCATTAATGCCAGATATTCCTATACCTGAAATTACTGTTCAACTAAGTTATCCAAACAACACGGCAAGAGAATTAGAAACCAACGTAGTACGACCTCTCCGAAATCAACTGTTACAAGTTGCCAACTTAAAAAATATTACTTCAGAAACCAGAGATGGTTTTTCTACCTTAAAATTAGAATTTAAATACGGTACCAATACCAATTTAGCCTTTGTAGAAACTAATGAAAAGGTAGATGCTTCTTTAAATTACTTACCAAGAGATTTAGATCGCCCTAAAGTAATTAAAGCTTCTGCAACCGATATTCCAATTGTTAACTTAACTGTTTCTTTAAAAGATAACTTCTCTGATGAAAAATTTTTAGAATTAAGTAATTTTACTGAAACTGTTTTAAAAAAGCGTATAGAACAATTACCAGACATTGCTTTAGCTGACATCAGTGGTGTTACTGAACCTGAAATACTAGTAACTCCAAATAATAATAAATTACAAAGCTTAGGTATTGGCCCAAATGAGTTAATCAATGTAATTAAACAAAATAACTTTGAGCTAGGGAACTTATTAATTCAAAACGGAATTTATCAATATAATTTTAAGTTTGCTAATCCGCTAAAGAACAAAAAAGATATTGAAACTATTTATCTAAACATACATGATAAATTGTTTCAGTTAAAAGATTTGGCGTCCGTTAGTATTCAACCTAAACAAGATAGAGGTTTAATTTATATAAACGGAAAAAGAGCCATAGCAATGGCTATTATAAAACAAGCAGACGCAAGAGTTTATGAATTAAAAGAATCTTTAGAAAAACTAACCGCTTCTTTTGTAAAAGACTATCCTAATTTAGAATTTTCTACTAATCAAGACCAATCAAAGCTTTTAAAATTATCTATTGATAATTTAAAATCAAGTTTATGGATAGGTAGTTGCTTAGCAATTATAATTATGTTTTTCTTTTTGAAAGATGTAAAATCGCCTATAATTATTGCTATTAGTATTCCTGTATCTTTAATACTAAGTGTGTTTTTTATGTACTTGTTTGGACTATCAATTAATATTATTTCTTTATCTGGACTTATTTTGGGTGTAGGAATGATGATTGATAATGCCATTATTGTTATTGATAATATTACTCAAAAATTAGAGCAAGGAAATAACTTAATTACTGCTTGTGTAAAAGGAACGAATGAAATTATAACACCACTTATAAGCTCAGTTCTTACCACTTGCTCTGTATTTTTACCGCTATTGTTTTTAAGTGGTATTACAGGTGCTTTATTTTATGATCAAGCTATGGCAGTTGCAATTGGTTTAGGAGCTTCTTTATTAGTTTCAATTATTTTAATTCCTGTTATTTACAAACAACTTAAAAACAAAAATTTTAAAATTGAAAAATGGTTACAGTTTGATGTAAAAACACAACACATAGAAAATTGGTATGAGAAAGGGTATGATTATTTTTTCAATAGAAAAAAGTTAGTTTTTGGTATTTCTATAGCTAGTTCATTAATAGCTGTTCTTTTGTTTTTTATAATGCCTTATTCTCAATTGCCAAAAATTAATCAGAATGAAGCTATTATAACTATAGATTGGAATCAAAATATTAATGTAATAGAAAATCAAAAAAGAATTTCTACCCTATTCAAAAACGATACTTCTATAAAAACGATTTTCTCACAAGTTGGAGAGCAACAGTTTTTATTACAACGTGAGAATGCCAAAAGTTTTTCGGAAGCTACTATATATATTAAAACTTCTACTATTGATGAAATTGAAAGTTTAAAAAACACCTTTCAACAAAAAGTAAAAAACTTATATCCTGAAGCAACAGTTAACATAAATGAACCTAAAAATATTTTTCAATATTTATTTTCTAATGATAAAAGCAACTTAATAGCTCATGTTTTTTCAAAAAATTCGTTAGAAGTTCCTACTGAAAATCAATTACCTTTAATTGAGCCATTACTAAAAAAAAGTACTTCAACTGAAATACCTTTAAAACAAACAGCTTTTATTGAAGTATTACATGAAAATGTTTTACTGTATGACGTTTCTTATAACTCATTAATTAATGAATTAAAAACAACGTTTAATCAAAATTTTATTGACAATTTAAAAACGGCCCAAAAGTTCATTCCTATTAAACTTAATTATAAAAGTGAAACTTTTGAAAAAATGATTTCAGAGCTATTTGTTAAAAATAAAAACAATGAATTAATTGCTGTTAGAAATTTAATTAAAACATATCCTGCAAAGCAGTATAAAAAAATTACAGCAAATAGAAGTGGTGAATATTTATCTTTTGACATTAAAACAGAAGATAATGTTCAAAATAAAATACTTGAAATTCAAAATGATTTTCAAGTTCAAAACAATTTCAATGTTCGTTTTGATGGTAGTTTTTTTGATTTAAAAGAATTAGGAAATGAGTTATTAATTGTTGTATTAGTTGCTATTTTCTTATTGTATTTTATTATGGCTGCTCAATTTGAATCATTATGGCAACCAATTATTATTTTATTAGAAATACCTATTGATATTGGAGGTGCACTTTTGCTTTTATGGATCTTTGGAGGTACAATAAATATAATGGCTGCTATTGGTATTGTAGTAATGAGCGGTGTTATTATAAATGATAGTATTTTAAAGTTACATACCATAAATATGTTACGAAAAGAAGGACATACAATTAATGATGCTATAAAACTAGGTGGAAAACTACGTTTAAAGCCTATTTTAATGACTTCTTTAACCACTATTTTAGCTTTATTACCATTTTTATTTATGGATGGTTTAGGGGCTAAATTACAAAAACCTTTAGCGTTAACTGTTATTGGAGGAATGCTTATTGGTACTTTTATAAGTTTGTATTTTATTCCTTTAATGTATTCACTACTTAGTAAAAAACCGAAAACGATTTAAAATCGAAAATAAAATTATATATATTCTCTGACAGCAATTTCGTTTATGTTTTTAACTATTTTTGAAGCTTAATTAAGAAAGGCATGAATAACGTATTACACA
>JBELFC010000243.1:0-3446 GCA_042093175.1 Tenacibaculum sp.
ATCAGTAAGTGTATTTACACCTATCTGTTTTATGTTAATAAAAACGTTTTGCAGTGGTTTTTCTGAGTCTCCATTAATAATAGTACCTTTTAAAACATTTTGTGCACTCATATTAATGCAAAGCAACATCACCATATAAATGGTGGCTTTATTCTTTTTCATACAATTTTAACAATTTAATTAATTCTTTTCAGCAATAAAAAGTGAAGTGAAAGTACAAAAAAAATATTACTTGTGTTTGTAAGGTGTTGTTTTTGAATTGTTTTACTAGATTTGTTGGAAAAAGAGATGAAAAAAAATGCTTTAGCTTTTGTGCTAATATTCACTTTAGTACATTGTTTTTCACAGAAAACACATAGAGAGTTTAAAATACGAACAATAGGGTTTTATAATTTAGAAAACCTGTTCGATACAATGAATGATGTAGAAAAAAATGATGAGGCTAGTCCTATTATGGAACTTAGAGGTAATCGAGAAAAAGTATATTGGGATAAAATAGATAAGTTAGGAAAAGTTATTAGTCAAATAGGAAAAGAAAAAACAAATACAAGCCCTGTAATTCTAGGTGTTTCCGAAGTTGAAAATAGAAAAGTTTTAGAAGATTTAATTAATGGGAAGTCACTTAAAAAGAAGAATTATAGTATTATACATTTTGATTCTCCAGATAAAAGGGGAATAGATGTGGCATTGTTATATCAACAACGTTTTTTTAAGCCAATTCATTTTGAGGTTTTCAATCCTAATATTTATGTAAATAATAGGAAGGTTTATACCAGAGATATTTTATTAGTTTCTGGTTATTTAGATGATGAATTAATTCATCTAATAGTTAATCATTGGCCTTCAAGAAGGGGAGGTGAAGCGAAAAGTAGGGCTAAGAGAGAAAAAGCAGCTTATAAAGTATCCCAAATCATAAATAAAATTAAAGAAACAGAGAAAAATCCTAAAATTTTAATAATGGGAGATTTTAATGATGATCCTATAAATTCTAGTTTTAAGAATGTTTTAAAAACGAAGTCAAGAAAGGCAAATGTTTCTGAAGGGGAAATCTATAATCCTTATGAAGAAATGTTTCGTAGAGGTTTTAGTACCCTAGGTTATAGAGATAATATTAATTTATTTGATCAAATAATGATAACTTTTCCCTTATTAAATAAGGGTAGTAAAGACTATTCTTCATACAAAATGTTTAAATCTGCAATTTTTAATAAACTTTTTTTAACTCAAAAAAATGGAAGGTATAAAGGATATCCTTTTAGGAGTTTTTCTTACGGAAAATATACAGGTGGGTATAGTGATCATTATCCTGTTTATCTATATTTAATTAAAGAAAACAAGTAGCCTGTTTTATTGACGCTGTTTTAATTTTTACAAAGGTTCTTCAAATAATTATCCATTTGTATTTGAAATAAAGTGCCTCTTAATAAGTCTTCAATTTGCGCAAGTTCTATTGATGATACAGCCATACTTACTTTGTTTGAAGGGGTTTGTAATAAAAGAGATCTACATCCACCAGCCATTTCACAATTTTCGCAAGTTCCTTGCATTTTTGCTTCGCATAGTTTATCTAAAAAAAACTCTATTTCTTTTGTTGTCAAGTGAAAACCAGTATCTCTGAAAATTATTTGAGTAAGATTTGTTTTTACATTCTTCCATTTAAAAGAGATACCTATTTTATTATCATATATTCTATAAATGCTTTCCATAATCAAATTTATATGAGGCAAATATATATAATTTAGAATAATTCTAAATAGATTATTTTAAATCTTTTAGCACTAATTGAATTGAAGTATTGCCATTCCAAGTATTTTCATCTAAATTATAGACAATATCGAAGTTGTTTTTCACTTTTTCTATCTTTTTACCAAGACCAAAACCAATTGCACCATATGTTTTCTTGTCTGCTCCGTATATAATATTAAGTTTTAAATGACTTTTATCTGCTCCAACTTGTTTACCATAACCATTGTCTCTAACACTAGGTGATAAGAATACAGGTTTCATGTTTTGAGGTCCGAAAGGTCCCATTTGCTTTAAAATACGATAAAACTTCGTAGAGATTTCAGATAATTCCAATTCAGCATCAATACTAATTTCAGGAGTTAATAATTCTTTTTGTATGGTTTTAGATACCACTTCTTCAAACTTATTTTTAAAACTCTCATATTGTTCAGGAAGTAAAGTTAATCCGGCAGCATATTTATGCCCTCCAAACTGTTCAATAAATTCTGAACATTCTTCTAAAGCATTGTATACGTCAAAACCTTTTACAGATCTTGCAGAAGCGGCTAGTTTATCTCCACTTTTTGTAAAAACCAAAGTTGGTCTATAATAAGTTTCAATTAGCCTTGAAGCAACAATACCTATAACACCTTTATGCCATGTTTCGTTATAAACTACTGATGTGAATTTATCTTGTTCGTTATTTTCTTCAATTTGTAAAAGAGCTTCTTGAGTTATTTTAGCATCTAACTCTTTTCTGTCTGCATTAAATTTTTCAATAGTAGAAGCTACTTGAATTGCAGAATCAAAATCAAATTGGGTTAATAAATCTACAGCAAAATTACCGTGTTTCATTCTGCCCGCTGCATTAATTCTTGGAGCTATTGTAAAAACAACATCAGTTATGGTTAGTTCTTTTTTGTTTGTTTGGTGGATAATAGCTTTAATTCCGTTTCTTGGACTACTGTTAATTACTTCTAATCCAAAATAAGTAAGTATTCTATTTTCACCAGTTATAGGAACTATGTCAGCGGCTATGGCAGTAGCTACCAAATCTAGATAAGGAATAAAATCATCTATAGTTTTATTGTTTTTTTCTCCAAGTGCTTGAATTAACTTGAAGCCAACTCCACATCCACATAATTCTTTATAGGGATATTTACAATCTTCTCTTTTGGGATTTAAAATTGCACTAGCCTTAGGGATTTCTTTTCCGGGTTTGTGATGATCACAGATAATAAAATCAATTCCTTTTGTTGATGCATAAGCTACTTTATCAATGGCTTTGATACCGCAATCTAATGCAATAATTAAAGAAAATCCATTATCGTGTGCAAAATCAATTCCTTGAAATGAAACACCATAACCTTCTTTGTATCTATCCGGAATATAGGTTGCTACGTTTTCATATTCTTCCTTTAAATATGATGACATTAGAGAAACTGCTGTTGTACCATCAACATCATAATCTCCATAAACTAAAATATTTTCATTATTTTCAATAGCTTTCTCTATCCTTGCAACAGCTAAATCCATATCTTTCATTAAGTATGGATCGTGCAAATTTTCTAATGAAGGTCTAAAAAAATGTTTAGCCTCATCAAATGTTGTAACACCTCGTTGAACTAATAATTCAGATAAAACTTTATCAATACCTAGGTCTAAGGATAGTTTATGAATAACTTCAATATTTGGTTTTGATTTTAAAGTCCAACGCATTT
>JBELFC010000244.1:0-3438 GCA_042093175.1 Tenacibaculum sp.
ATATGTAGATAACGATTTATTAACTAAGGTAAATAAACTATCAATCGATTTGTGGTAATTTGTCTTATCTAAGTAAGTAATATGATAAGTAGTTCCAAAAACGACACCCTCGAGTTTAACGATCTCTTTTTGCTTTTTTTCACTACATCCAAAAAGAACAAATAACACTAGCATACTTAAATAAAAACTCTTCTTTACCATTAGTTAAAATATTTAAACACAAAAATAATAGTTTCAATCTTCATAAAAGATTGTTAATTATCTTTTTTGTATTTCCATTTTTATAACTTTGCTTTATAATATTCAATCAAAGTAAATTTAATTTAAGATGAAAAAAGCATTTCTATTATTTGTACTAACCATATTAATAGCTTCTTGTGCTTCTACTAAAGAAATGGAAGCTTTAAAGGCTAAACATGAAAAAACACAAGAAGAATTACTTGCTGTAAAAACAAATTTAACAAAGTGTTTGGTTGAAAAAGAACGTTTTCAAGAAAAATCAAGTATCCTACAAACCACTGTTAATGACTTACGTAAAGACAAAAGTGAAACTCTAAAACAAGTAGGAAACTTAACCGTTTTAACTCAAGGGGCTAATGATAACATTAAAGAAACTCTTGCTCAATTAAGCAAAAAAGACAAATACATTAATAGAATTAGAGCAGCTGCCTCTAAGAAAGATTCATTAAACTTAGTTGTTGCTTTTCACTTAAAGAAAGAATTACAGCAAGGAATAGATGATGAAGATATTGAAGTGAATGTTGAAAAAACAGTAGTTTTTATTTCAATTTCTGATAAGCTTTTATTTAAAAGCGGTAGCTATACTATAACTGATAAAGCTTCTAAAGTATTAGAAAAAGTAGCAACAGTTGTTAATGCACAGCCTAAAATGGATGTAATGATAGAAGGTCATACTGATGACACTCCTATAAAAGGTTCTTCAGTTTTAAAAGACAACTGGGATTTAAGTGTTAGACGTTCAACTGCAATTGTACGCCAATTACAAAACAAATACAACGTAGCTCCTAGCAGATTAATTGCTGCAGGTAGAAGTAGTTACGCTCCTTTAACGACTAATGATTCAGCTGCAAACAAATCAAAAAACAGAAGAACAAAAATCATCATTCTTCCTCGCTTAAACCAATTCTTCGAATTGTTAGAGCAAAAAGCTGAATAACAAACAAAACATATAAATAAAAGACTGCCAATAGGCAGTTTTTTTTGTTTTAATAAAATTCTCGTTCTTTGCATCTTTACATTTTAATAACTTCATGTTAACAAAACTACTACCTAAAAGATTTCAACTAGCTAAAACATTTGTACTAACCATACTTTTTTTTGCTTTCGTAATTAGATGTTCATTATATTTTTTAACGCTAAATACAATTGATTTTTCTATTATTAATCTATTTAAAATATTGCTTATAGGAATGTTTTATGATATTGGTGTACTATCATATGTATTTCTACTTTACACTATATACCTATTAATAATACCAAGGAAATTTCATGGTAGTAAGCTTGACAAAATTGTAACAAAATTCACCTACGGATTATTATTATTTGTTTTTATATTTTCTTTTTTAGCCGAAGTTCCTTTTTGGCAAGAATATCAAAGAAGATATAATTTTATTGCTGTCGATTATTTATTATACACCTATGAAGTAGTTGAAAATATACATCAATCATTTCCTATTCCTTTGTTAGTAGGAGTTATTGTTTTAATATTAATAATCAGCATTAGATTTGCTAAAAAAAGAAATGCATATAAACTTACATTTGAAAGTGATGATTCTTTTAATAAAAAAATAATCCCTGCATTTTTCGCTGTTCTAATTTTTTCATTATTCCATTTTAAAGTAAAAAACACCAATGCAGAAATTTTTGACAATATCAATGAAAGTGAATTAGCAAAGTCTGGTCTATTTTCTTTTTTTGCCGCCTACAAAAGTAATGAGCTTAACTATAAAGAATTTTACGACACCATTTCAAAAAAAGAAGTATACGGCATATTAAGAAAAAACATAAAAGCGCCAAATGATAGTCTTATAAATTATGAAGGCATTAAAAGGCATACAATTAATTTAGGGGAAGAAAAAAAACCAAACATAATATTTATTGGTTTAGAAAGCTTGAATGCTAGATTCATGACTACTTTTGGTAACGATAAAATATGGACACCAACATTAGATTCCTTAGTTGGAAAATCAATATTTTTCAACAACTTATATGCAACAGGAACACGAACTATAAGAGGTATAGAAGCTATTAGTTTATCTATTCCACCTACACCAGGAAGAAGTATTGTAAAACGTGAAAACAACGAAAACCTTTTTACTATTGGAGAAATATTTAAACAAAAAGGGTACTCTCGATCATTTATCTATGGAGGTGATGGCCATTTTGATAATATGACTGATTATTTTAGCTATAACGGGTTTGATATTGTTGACAGAAGAAAACTACATCGTTTAAAAAAGGATTTACCTACAAAAAGAACACGAATTGAAGATGAAGAAACAACTTTTGAAAATGCTTGGGCTATTTGTGACGGTGATCTTTTTAATAAAGTAATAAAAGTAGCCGATAAACAGCATAAAGAGCAACAACCTTTTTTCAATTTTGTAATGACAAGTTCTAATCACAAACCTCATACATATCCTGAGAATATCATAGATTTACCTCCAGGTGTAGATATAAGAGGATCTATGAAATACTTAGATGAAAGTTTGAGACGGTTTTTAGCAGAAGCAAAAACAAAACCATGGTTTGAAAACACTATTTTTGTTATCATGTCTGATCATTGTGCTTTTAGTGCTGGTAGAACAGAAATAAATGTAGAAAATCATCACATACCAGCTTTTATTTTCAACATGAAAGAAAATAAGCCAACTGTAATAAAAAAGCTTTCATCACAAATAGACATCTTCCCAACTCTATTTGGATATTTAAACTGGACCTATACATCAAATCTTTACGGAAAAGATATTAATAAAATGAGCCCAGAAGATGAAAGAGCATTAATAGGAAACCATAGAAAAGTAGGATTATTAAAACCTGGTAAATTATTATTACTTGAAACTCAAAGAGGTCATGTGTTTTACGACTGGAATAAGTCGAAAAATGAAATTACACCTATTAAAACAGACTCTACATTTTTAAAAGAAACAATTTCATACTATCAAGCTGCTTATGAAATGTTTAAAAACGAAAAACTCAAATTAAACTAACCTACTATTTGTCAATCAAATAAATAATTGTACTTTTGCAGTCCTTTTTAAAGGAAAATTTATTATTATTAATCATTTGACAAAAACTAATCGTGTAATTATGAACACATTAAGTTACAAAACAGTATCAGCTAACAAAAACACTGTTAACAAAGAGTGGGTTTTGGTTGATGCGGACGGGCAAACGTTGGGTCGTCTAGCTTCTAAA
>JBELFC010000245.1:0-1056 GCA_042093175.1 Tenacibaculum sp.
CGACTATTTAAATTTGGGGTATCTTTTAGTTGTTTCATGTATTTTAATTCCATCGTTATTTCTTTTTTGTAGCAATTGAAATGTTTTAAGTAAATATACTCCCCATAGATACATAGATAATTCTAATGACTAAAAATGGCACTTACTATTAGCAAGCGCCTTTTACAGTTTTATAAATTCTCTTTCTTAATTTAAATAGCATAACTACATTACTTTATCTTAATATAGTTTATTCTTTTTTTTGACGAATTCTCGGTCCAAATATAAAACGTTTTTTAGGTCTTCTGCCGTAGATATACTTACGTATTTCTTGTATTTCATCTTCTGTTAATGCCTCATTATATGTGATTTTTTTACCATCAAAATGAAATACTTTGAGTAACACTGGACTGTACTCGAATAATTTTGAAAAACGTTCAATTTCAGCACTTCTTAATAAGTACTCCTTTTCAAAATATTGTCCATAATCACTTTCTCCCGAGCAAACAACTCGATTCCAAAATAACAAGTTATTAATACATGTTGATGCATCAAGTGATTCCATTTTTTCGTATGCTTCATGTAATGACTTTTGAACATTTGCACCTCCCGTTAAATTATACAATAATTCTTTTATTTCTGGTTTCATTATTCTTTACTTATTAAATTATTTATTTCTTCGATTACTTCCTCAATGAATATAGTTTTAGGATAAAATTCATCAATATGCTCTTTAATAGCAAAATAATCTTTGTGATCTATAGAAAAACCTGATTCTCTTTGAAATTTTTGCTCAGCTAAATATGCTCGCATCTCAAAATCACGACTATCACCAAATTTAGCAATTATTTCCTCCGTAGTTTTACCTTCTTTATCCATATCCTTAATTTTATGATAATCTATACAATGAATTCCTTCATGAATAATCTCACCCATAGCAGTCTCAGCATCTGTTTTTGCTCTTAAGTAAATATGTAAATCTGCCATTGCCGAAGTGTTTTCTATTATATCTTCTGAGTACCCATCAGCTCTTAAAAGAGTATTGAATTCAACATCCTCTAGAACATGGATTTTTAT
>JBELFC010000245.1:1066-3426 GCA_042093175.1 Tenacibaculum sp.
CATTGTCAATGTACTTAATTATTTCATCCGCTTCTTCTGTTATACCTTTCATGTTTTTTAAAAGTACATTTAGCCTGACATCACGAATACTTTTCCAGCCATAATTAATCCTAAAATCTTTAGAAACTTTAAACTGTTTTCTATATATCTTCTTTAATTCATCAGTAATCCCTTTTTTATCAACCTTTCTTTTTTTAGCTAACTCATCTAAAGACTTTGTAAAATTAGAGTTTTCTACAATTTCTTTTGCTGTTTTCTGTAGTTTTCCCTTTAAAAAAACCGAAACCTCTCCAGTCAGTGCCATCATTTCTAAATAAAACAAATATTTAGAAATACTTTTTCCTAACTCGGTATCATTAACGTTGGTAAGTTTTAACAAAGTGTTTACGGCTCCTGAGCTTACTTCTATTACACCAGCTACTGCTTTTGTTGCTGCAATTGCTGTAGTTACTTGTTTGGTTTTATACAATAACTTTTTTCCGTTTTTAAGGAGTTTTACTAAACGACCTACTTTAATCAGGTTACCAACACCTGATACGGTGGTTAGTATATCAACTCCATATTCTACACCGGTCAATACGTTTTCCCAAAAAGCCTTTTGGTCATTTGCGTATAATAAGAATGCAGGTAGCTTTGTAAAACGAACGCCTTCTTTTTGATCTTTGTCTTTTAGTAGAAATGCAGGGTTTTTACCATTTTGTAATACCAATGGTGAAAATGGGTGGTAGCTGTATTGGTGTTTTTCTTGCTTTTCTACTATTATTTTTTGATCTCCATCTTCTCTTTCTATTGTTTTTTCTTCAAACCTACCTGTTTTTATGTTAACAGAAATATCTAATAGAGGTTGGTTGCCCTTCCAGTTTATGGTAGCATTATCAGAATGAAACCCTAAAATTTTCTTAGATTGATATGCTAAAAGTACAGGGGTTTTATCAGTAATAGCTACTAATTTATTGGTTTTTGGGTTGATATCTGCATAAGAGCTACTTTTCCAGATACTCCAAATAAAATATACATAGGTTTGAAAATGTTCTCCATTTAAACCATCAATTAGCTTGTATAAAAGTATTTTTTTATCTGGTTTTCTAATTAATAAGTTTTTAATAAAAAGATCGTTTATTTCTTTACTTCCAATGTCTTTCTCTTCTAGTGCTTTTGAACCGTCTATGGTTTTTGTTTTTTGCCTGTGTGTGTACCTGAAATAAAGTATTCGTAATGTTTTTATAATTAAATCTTCCTCATTAATACTTAAATAGTTTCGTATGTAGCCTTTGGCCAACCCTTCTAGTAAATTCCAAAGAGAGTCAGTATTAAATTTATAGTATAATGGTTGCGCTAAATGATATACAATAGCTGCTTTATTATGTAGCTTACTATTATTATAGGCAGGAGCTATTTTTTCAATTAATTTTGTTAAAAATAAATTACGCCATTTAGATTGAAAGTCTGTATACTCATTGTAATAGCTAAAAATTGTTTCGTTTAAAAATTGTAGCACCGTAGTTATATCTTTACAATAAATACGTAGCCCTATAAATTGGTAATCTTCTTCTGCTGGAGATATGCTTCTTATTTCAGCACTATCTTTTTTATAAT
Source organism: Tenacibaculum sp. (assembly GCA_042093175.1). Taxonomy (GTDB): domain Bacteria; phylum Bacteroidota; class Bacteroidia; order Flavobacteriales; family Flavobacteriaceae; genus Polaribacter. The sequence continues at coordinate 2,663 of JBELFC010000245.1, forward strand.
AATAGGATAAACAATAGCTAAAACCAGTTCCAATGGATTTTGTAATAACAGGAAATTTATGAATCAACTCACTTTCAGTATTCGGAACAACTTTAATAGTATCTGCTATTGAATTTCCATATACACTTGTATATTTATATGGGACATTAGAGTAGCTTTTTAAATAGGAAAAAGCACTTGCTTGGTAAGCAGCATAGTTACTTAAGTTATTTAAGGTTGTTATTTGAATTGAAGTAACTAGAGTGTCTTCTTGATTTACATAAAAACTATATCCGCCATTATATAGTTCATCTGGAATATTGAACTCTTTTACATATTCTTTTATATCCTTTTCTGGATACAATACTAAGTCTTTTTGATAGGTGATAGGTTTGTAAAAAACACCTGTGGTATACTGTTGTTTTAAAAAAGCATTATTATCCTTATTTAAATATATAGTTTGTGGAATATTGACTTCTTTGTGTTGTGATCCAAAATCACGAAAAGACTGGGTACTTTCTTCATAAGTAGCATCTCGGGTTATTTTTTTAACCAATACTTCCTGATTCGTTTTCCCATTGGAAGTCCCTACCTTTAAAAATTTAATTAAGTCTGTTATGGTTGTAATAGTGTTCATTCTCTTTCTTTTTTTAATTGAATAATCGATAACCAAACCCAATGTTATGGGTAGGTTGGCTAAATTGATTTACATTTAACCGATAGCTAGCAAACCATTTTCCTTTTCGGTTGTATTGTAGTCCTAAACTTAGGTTGTCAAACTTTTG
>JBELFC010000246.1:0-3402 GCA_042093175.1 Tenacibaculum sp.
ACGTTTTCAACAACAACAATACCATTATCTACCAACATCCCAAGCCCCATAATTAGACCAAAAAGGATCATTGTATTCATGGTATAACCAAACCAATTTAGTATCATTAATGACATAAACATTGACATCGGAATTGCAAAACCTACGAATAATGCATTTTTAAATCCAAGGAAAAACATTAGTACTAATACCACTAAAATAACTCCGAAAATAATATTATTCACTAAATCATCTACCTGACCTATTGTTTTAGAAGATTGATCATTAGCTATAGTAACTTTTAAATTACTAGGAAATACATCAACTTTTGCATCAGCAACAATTTTTCTAATTTTCTCAGCTGCTTCCACCATGTTTTTACCTGAACGTTTTTTAACATCCAACATTACAACAGCTTCTCCAAATTCACGTGCATAAGTAGTCTTATCCTTATCTTTAAAGGTTACAACAGCAAGGTCTTTTAAATAAATTGAATTTCCTTTTTCAGATTTTACAACAAAATTTTGTAACTCTTGTGGTTCTTCAATTTCACCTAAAATACGAATAGTACGTCTTTGTCCACTTGCTATTAAGTTTCCAGCAGACATTGTTAAGTTTCCTCCATTAACAGCATTAATGATATCTTGAAAGCTAACCTTAGCTGCCATCATTTTGTAAATATCTACTGCTATTTCAACTTCTTTCTCTTCAGCTCCACGGATGTCTACTTTTTTAATTTCTGATAACGTTTCTATCTCATCTTCTAAATATTCTCCAAACTCTTTTAACTTATCTACAGGATAATCTCCAGAAATATTAATATTTAAAATAGGCATTTCTTCAGAAATACTTAACTCAAAAACATTAGGTTCTACCTTCGCTCCGTTAAATGTTGGCCAATCTTCACCTGACGTTTTTTGATCTATTTCATCTTTTACTTTTTGTTTTGCTTGATCTACTGCTATTTTTTCATCAAACTCTACAACAACCATAGAAACATCTTCTTGTGAAGTAGATGTTACTTTTACAACATTACTAACCGTTTTTAATTTCTCTTCTAACGGGTCAGTTATTAATTTCTCTATATCTTCAGCTGTATTACCAGGGTATATAGAGCTGATATAAATCTTAGTCTCTCTAATTTCAGGGAAATTCTCTCTAGGCATGTTAACAAAGGCAGAAATTCCTAAAATAAGAATTAACGCCATTAATACATAGATGGTAGTTTTATTACCAATAGCCCAAGAGGATAGACCAAATTCTTTATCGACTTGTTTTTTTTGTTTTTCAGTCATCCTAAATGATTATTAGTTTAATAGTTTAACCTCTTGTTTATCCTTAACACTACGAGCTCCTTCTTTTATAATTTGAACTCCATTAGTAAGACCTGATAAAACCTCAATAACATCTCCTTGAGTTTTACCTGTTTTTATAATTACTTGTCTTGCTTTTCCTATTTTATTCTTTACATTTTCAACAATGTATACATATTGCTCTCCTTTAGCATTTTCAGAAATAATACTTTGCGGAATTAAAATAGCTTTTTGATTCGTGTAATCGTTAATTCTTAACTTCGCTGTTAAGTTTGGCTTAATGCTTCTATCTTTATTTGGCACTCCAACCTCAACTTTAAATGTTCTATTAGCAGGATTTATAAAGTTTCCGGCTTGACGCACAGAAGATGTTACTGTTTTTCCTAAAATTGGAAACTCTACTTGTACTTCTTTTCCTTTTTTTACTGTTGTTATATAACTTTCTGGAACATCAGTTTCAATATACATATTTCCTAAGTTTACAACTCTAAATACTTCTGCCCCAGCTCCGGGTGCTACTACAGTACCTTCCTCTTTAATAACATCATCAACAATTCCTGTAAAAGGTGCTTTAATTACACTTCTTCCCAACTGTTGTTTTAATTGATTTACAGATCTAGTAGCTGCTTCATAATTTGTTTTTGCTTGTAAAAATTGAATTTCAGAACCAACTTTTTGATCCCATAATCTTTTTTGTCTTTCAAATGTAGTTTTCGCTAATGCAGCTTGAACTTCTACTTGAGCAACTTGTTGGTATAAACCACCATCATCAATTTTAGCTAACGCCTGTCCTTTTACTACTCGTTGTCCTTCTTTTACGTAAACCTTTACTAATTTACCAGCCATTTCAGGATAAACTAGTACATTTTTTTTAGTTTGTACATTACCTTGTAAATCTAAATAGTGAACAAAAACTTCTTCATGAGCACTAATAGCCGTAATTAATGGTACTTTTTTATTTGTATCTAACTTAGCTATTTCATTGTTTAATAATTTAATTTGAGTAGCTAATTCTTGTTGTTTCTTATCTAACTCGTCTTTTTTAGTACGAATTGTTTTTAAATCTTTTGAGTTTATTACCGACTCAACTGATTGCTCTTTGCTTCCACATGAAGCTAAAAGTGTTGCTGTGATTATTATAATTGCAATCCTTCTCATTAGTTGATTATTTAATAGGTATATTTAGTGCGTTTTCTAATTTGGCTTTTTTGGCAATGACATTTAACATCGATTGCACGTAATTATTTTGTTGCGAATACAATTGATTTTGTGCTTGTAACAAATCAAAACTTGAAGATATTCCTTCAAAAAACTTTATTTGTTGTTTTTTTTCTATTCGCTCTGCTAATGCTAAATTTTTCTTAGCAGTATCATAATTTTCAATACTTAGTTGATATTCGCTTTTTGCAGATTTTGCTTGAAGGCGAAGCTTTTGTTTTACTTCTTCTTTTTTAATATCGGCATTCTCTAATTCAATTCTAGCTCTAGCTGTTTTTGACTTTCTTCCGAAGCTACTAAAAATAGGCACATTTAAAGTTACCCCTAGCAATGAATAATCAAACCATTTTTGATCTCCACTAAAAAAATTAAAATCATTTGAATTAGCATTGGCCCCATAATTAACAAAAGCTGATAAGCTTGGCAGTCCTTTACTTTGTTCTAACTTCATTAATAATCGTTTACTTTCACGATCGTTTTCAGCCATTTTAAAGTCAATGTGTTTTTTAACATCAAACACTTTACTTAGCAAGTCTAAATCGGTATTAGTTACCACTAAACTATTTAACGAATCAGTTAACACTAACTTTTTTTCAATTGAATTTCCTAATGATATATTTAACATTTGATATGCAATTTCTTTCATTCTTTTCGCATTATTCAAATTGTTTTCAACGTTACCAAGAGTTATTTGTAATTGCTCAACATTTTCTAATTCAGTTAATCCATTATCATATATTTTTTGAGTTTCATTTAAGTTTTTTTGTAAAACTTTTCTATTTTTCTCCAAAATACTAATAGTTTCTTCAGTTATTAAAACATTACCATACGCATTAATTACTGCTTCTCTTGTTGTTAAAACGGTTTTCTCTTTAGCCTGTTCAGATATTTT
>JBELFC010000247.1:0-3358 GCA_042093175.1 Tenacibaculum sp.
TTGCTGAAACTCTCATTCTTGTTGCTCCTACTTTTGCATTTGCTGGAACTGCTACTGCTTTAGTTGGTAATGCTCCGTTAGATACATTACTTATGTTTCCTAAATCGTATGTTTCTCCGCTATCAGCAAAATCACCATCTTGATTCCAGTCAATCCATGCTATTGCATCAACTCTATAATTACCGTCAGTATTTACTGATACTGTAAGATTTACTGATGAAGATTGAGATACTGTAGTACTTAAACTAGTAAAATCTTCATAACCTACGTTTTTAGCTGGTCCATCTGCTTTATTGATAGATCCAAATACCACTCTTGTAACTCCTGTTGCATATGATGTGTTTCCACTAGATGCACAATAGTTTATTTGTACTGCTGTAGTTGTAAAGTTTACTGAAGCACTATAATTTGAATTTCCTGATGAACACTTACTACGAACCTGAACTTGGTATTGTGTAGAAGCTGATAATCCACTTAATGCTTTTGTAGTTCCAGATACTGCACTTGTTGTCCATGAACTAGTTCCAGCTTGGCGGTATCTAACATCATACGTTGCTCCAGAAACTGCTGTCCAGTTTACTGTTGCTCCTGTTGCAGAAACTCCACTTGTTGAAACTCCTGTTGGTACTGTTGCATTACAAACTACTGGAGTACCTGTAATTCCAGTTACTATTAAAGAATAGTTTTGACTACCTCCAGTTAAAGAACCTTTATGAGTTACTGTTATAGTATATGTTCCAGAAGCTCCAGAAACATCAACTCTTTCAAAAGGGTCAACATTATTATCTCTTTTTGCATTTGTAGTTGCACCTGTTAATTCATAAGGTAAATTAGTAGTTCCACCTTTAGTAACTCTTAAATCTAAATCGTTTACTAAAACTGGTGTAGTAGAGTTTACCGTTGTATTAGCTGTACCTGGTCTATCTGTCCATGAAATTGATGCTAATAACGGGTTTGTTCCATCTGAATCAACAGTAATAGTATAAGTTTGACCAGATGTTAATGTCAACTCTTCTATTTTTGATTGATTTCCTTTCTGAGTAATTACTTGAGCTGCCTTTTTAGTATTTAACAATCCCCAACCAAAAACTGCATCAGGTCCAGAAGCTCCTGCATCATCAGCAGTATGTAAAGCTAAACCTTTAAGTGTTGCAGCTCTCATATAAGAACTGTGTGTATTATTATTATGCTGTTGTAAAAGCAATAATGAACCTGTTACATTAGGAGAAGCCATTGATGTACCAGTAATAGAATTATATGCCGTATCACTACTTTCATAAGTAGAATATACTCCAGTACCATTACCTGTAATATCTGGTTTTATTCTAAAATCATCAGTTGGCCCTTCACTACTTGAACTATTGATAGATACAGAAACTAAATTTCCACTAGCATCAACATTAGCATCTTGTGCATTTGCAACTACTAAGTTATTTTTAGAGGTAGAGTGCCCTGTTAATTTATCAAAACCAGAACCTCCTGTAGGGTTGTTATTTGCTGTATTATCGTTACCATCATTACCTGCTGCTACAACCATTAAATAATTTGGAGCATTAAACATTATCTCATCCCAAGCACGAGATTCTGTTATATAACCTCCAAAATAATGTTGAGGTAATAATACTTGCCCTGTATTCGGGTTTCTAACTCTATAACCGTAAGAGTGATTAGAGATTAACATACCGTTAGCTGCTGCAGTTGTTGCTTCAGCTTTATCACTATTCCAATCATAACCAACAGCTTTAGCATGTGGAGCCATACCTTTAGCATTAGCTTGTACTCCTGATGCTATAATAGTTCCTGTAACGTGAGCGGCGTGAAAGTTTTTTGTTGTAGTACCATCACCAATAGAGAAGCGGTTATTTCCTCCTGCTCCGTCATATTCCTGGTGAGTAGTTCTTGCTAAACCACCATCCCATACATGGGCTGTCATACCTTGACCCATTACATTCAATCCTAAAGTTCCGCCTGAATGTAAGTGATTCGTTCTCGTTGATTTTGCTGCATCAACGTTAAAAGTTGTGTAGTAAATTGGCTTTCCGTCTACCACTCTTTGAAGTTCAACCATACTTCCATCTTTGGTTGTGAATTGAGTTTTCCAGCCATTCTTTTTAGCTAATCGTAAAGCTTGTTGTTTTTCATTTGAAGCATTTTCTTGGAAGTTTTGCTTCATAACATTTAGTTTGGTTAAATCGTATTTGCTACGAATTTTTTCAGCCTCACCTTTGTTTTGAGCTTGTAGTTGTGCTTGGAAACTTAATCCAATTAACGCACCTGTAACTACAAGACTTTTAAAGTACTTGTGTTTCATTTTTAGAAGGGTTTTAATTTAGTGTTTGGTTTTAATTTATTACTATTTATTTAAGGTAAATACTCTTAAATCCTTAGTTTTTTCATTAAAACAATGCCAAATATATAATTTTTTTTTTAACAAAAAAATAACAATTTAAAAAACACCTTAAATAACCTACTGAAAAACAACAAAAAACCCTGAGTTTTACTCAGGGTTTTATTCATATTAAATTAATATTATTTTAAATTTTTTACTTTTTTACCAATTTAGTTTTTAATTGTTTTTGACCATCATTGACTTCTAACATATAAATTCCAGAATTTAAACTTGAAACATCTAAATTTGTTGATGTTATTCTTCCAGATTTTACTACACTTCCTATAGTATTTACAATTCTATAAGTAATATTTTCTGCTTTTGAAGCAAACTTAACTTGAACAGTATTAATAGCTGGATTTGGGTATGTCATTAAATCTAAAACTCTTTCATTTGTAAGAGCATCTGCTTTAATTGTTGATGTTAAAGTATTAATAATTGAAGCACTAGCTGTAGTAATATTTACCGTATAATCTTCAACTTCCCCATCAGCAAAAGTTTCACATGCTGTAGAAGCTCCGTTGTATTTCATTGATACACGCATTCTTGTTGTTCCTAAGCTAGTTCCTGATGGAACATTTACGTTGTATGATAAATTCCCTGAACTTGTTGAGTTTCCTGATGCTACTTTTTCACTTGATTCAAAAGTTCCATTCTGGTTATAATCAATCCATATTGTAAAAAACTCATTATAAGCAGTGCTTCTAAAACCAGCACTTACTACTAGTTGATTTGTACTTCCCTGAGTTACCGTTGCCGTTTTAGATGTGAAATCACCATATCCACCATTTTTTCCAGTACTGTTAGTCATTCCTCCAAATGATACATAATCTATCCATTCATAAGTAACTCTATTCCCTTTAGAAGTACAGTAGGTTACTACTGTTCCTAAAGTAGTTACATTTACAACATTACTTGAACTTGATTCATTTGATGCTGCATCTTTTGCTTTTACTGAAAAAGTATATG
>JBELFC010000248.1:0-3285 GCA_042093175.1 Tenacibaculum sp.
TTAAAAAGAGTAAAAGGAAATAGTTATGTAATGAGACCAAAAGGAAATGGTGAAGTTACAATAAGAGTTTCTGGAACATTACCTAATGGAACTAAAATTAGCTCTAATAAGAAGTTTAGAATAAAAGATATACCACCTGCGGTTGGTATGGTTAGGAATCAATATGGTACAGTAAAAATGCCTAAAGCAAGTGTTAAAAATATTACTGTTGCTGCTGGTTTACCAGATTTTTTATTCGATTTAAGATTAAATGTATCTAGCTTTAAAATTAAAGTACCAGGTCAAGTAACTGTACCTGTATCAGGAACACGATTAAACGCTAGAGCTAAAAAAGCTCTTTCTAGAGCAAGAAGAAATGATGTAATTACTATTTTTGAAATTAAAGCATCTGTTTCTGGGTCTAACTACCCAATTAAAAAAGTGATACCTGTAAGTATACAAGTTACAAATTAATAAGTAAAACAAGAAGAGTATGAATTGGAAGCGTTTTTATTTGGTTGCACTAACACTTGTAATAACAAGTTTTGCAAGTGCACAAGCAAACCTTTTAAATGCTAAAAAGGTAGGCGAAATTGGATTTAAATCGGAAGCACAAATTGCTTCAGAAGATGATAAACCTTTACCTTATGGACATATTACAGACAGAGATGTTTTGTGGTCTAAAGTGGTATGGGAGTACATTGACTTAAACCAAAAAATAAACTTACCTTATTATTATCCAATAGATACAGTAAGTACTGGAAATGGAAGACGTTCTTTATTTGATTCTTTATTAAAAGGAATCAGAGATGGTGAAATAAAAGAAGTTTATGATGACTCTTATTTTACATCTAAAATAGGAATGGATGAAATTAAAGAAAAAACTGAAGATCTAAGAGATGATGGTTATGGTAACATTGATCCATATACAATCAAATCTGAACAGGTTAAAGGATATTTAGTAAAAGGTATTTGGTACTTTGATAAGCGTCAAGGTGAATTAAAGTATCGCTTATTAGGAATTGCTCCAATGGGACCAGATGTTCAAGTTCTTGGACGTGATGAAATTGATGATAAGGATAATATTTATGAACTTTTTTGGATTTTTTATCCAGATGCTAGAGAAACATTGCATAAATCAAAAGTATTTAATCCTTTAAACTCAGCTACTCCAATATCATATGATAACTTATTAAATGCTCGTAGGTTTACTGCTACCATTGTGAAGGAAGAAAACTTATATGGCGATAGAGAAATTAAAGATTATGTTCGTGGAAATTCATTATTTCAACTTTTAGAAGCTAATAGAATAAAAGAAGGAATACGTGATAGAGAAATGGATATGTGGAATTATTAGTAATTTCAATATATAAATTAAGAAAAGCGTTTGCAGTGTATGCAAACGCTTTTTTATTTATTTGAATATTCTTTATTAGTACCTTTGCTTTATGATTAAAGAGGTTGATTATATTATTGTAGGCTTAGGGTTAGCAGGAATTTCATTTGCTGAAGAATTAACTAAAAACAACTATAGCTTTGTAGTTTATGAAGACTGTTCACAAACATCTTCAAAGGTAGCTGGAGGAGTTTATAACCCTGTCATTTTAAAAAGGTTTACACCAGTTTGGAATGGACATGAACAGCTTGAGTATGCGTTGCCTAAATATGAAGAGTTAGAGAATAAACTACAAGTTAAAATAGACTCTAAATTTAAAACTAGGAAAGTTTTTAATTCAATTGCTGATGAAAATAATTGGTTTGTAGCGTTAGATAAACCATTTTTATCTAATTATATGCAACCTGATATTTTGAAAGGTAAAATAGAAGGAGTTATTGGTGATTTTGGTTTTGGAGAATTAAAAGGAACTGGAAGAATTGATACTCATAAACTTATTTTAAACTATACAGAGTATTTACGAAAACTAGATTCTATAAATGAGGAGAAATTTATTTATGATGAGTTAATTATAGAAGATGAATTTATTAGATATAAAGACGTGAAATCTTCTAAAATTGTTTTCTGTGAAGGTTTCGGAATAAAAAAGAACCCGTTTTTTAATGATTTACCTTTAAAGGAGTCAAAAGGAGAGATACTTACAATTCATTCACCAGAGTTAAAAATTGATTTTTTATTAAAATCAAATGTTTTTGTTATGCCATTAGGGAATGATTATTATAGAGTTGGCGCAACATTTAATTGGACGGATTCTACAACTACTCCAACTAAGGAGGGTAGAGAAGAGCTAGAAGCAAAATTAAACAATGTAATTTCTGCTCCCTATAGTGTAATTAAACATACAGCAGGAATACGACCTACAGTTAAAGATAGAAGACCTTTATTGGGTAAACACCCAAAGCATTCAAATTTAGCTGTTTTAAATGGCTTAGGAACACGAGGTGTTATGATAGGCCCAACAATGGCTAAAATGTTATTTAATCATTTAGAAAAGGGTGAATTATTAGAAAAAGAAGTAGATATTAATAGATTTAATTAAAAACGATCTAGTTCGTGAACTAGATCGTTTTGTACAAGTAGTATAAAGTAAGATGTAAAATTATTCAAATCCCCCCAGAAAAGAATAAATTCCCTTATTAGATTACATTCTTACAATGTTTGGTCTTTTCTGTTAAACAAAGTAAATGAATATTATTAAAATAATCGTGGGTATTAATACCCAAAAGAGGGATAATCTAAGTAAATAAGTGTTTGTTTTTTTGAGTCCAGTTAAGTAACGCTCCTGTTTTAGGGCATAAATCTAACTTTAAAATAATTTTACTTCTATATTTTTCGATTGTCCTTGGGGATAAAAAAAGTAAATGACCAATTTCTTTATTAGTTTTGTGCTGAGAGATTAGTTTTAAAATACGTTTCTCTGCTAACGTAAGATTTTTTAAAATACTATTATCATCTTCAGTAAAATTTAAAATATCTTTAATTTTTTGACTAAAAAAAGGAGTGTTTTTTAAAACAGAATTTATGCATAGTTCAATTTCTTCAAGAGCAAATTCTTTAAGTATATAGCCATAGATGTTATATTTTTTTGCTTGTAAATATAATTGAACTTCTTTGTGAAGTGTAATGAGTATGATTTTTGAACTTACATTATTTTTTAAACATTCTTTAGCGACTTCTATTCCTGTTAATTTTGGCATTTCAACATCTAAAATAGCTATAGAAGGTTCATTTTTTAATAAAAAATTTAGTGCTGTTTTTCCATCATTTCCAGTACCTATAATATTATATTCTTTTTCAACTAATAAGTCTTTCAGACCTTTAATTAATATTGGATGATCATCAGCTATGTA
>JBELFC010000249.1:0-3262 GCA_042093175.1 Tenacibaculum sp.
TGTCACATGACGAATTCGTTGTTGATGGGGTAGTAATTGGGCTTGTACTTACTAGTTAGTTTGTGACTGTTTAGATGTTTTATTCTAAAGAGTTTTCTGAGGTTTACCTCGAAGATTAGTTATTGTTAAAAATCGCGAGGAATAGACATAAACCTTGAATGTCTTAAATTGATCAAGGGCTTAATAAACCAATTAAATCTGTTAAAAATGAATAAATCAATTATAAATTTAGGTAAAAGCTTAAGTAAAAAAGAACAAAAAGAAATTAATGGTAGCGGAGCTATTGGTTTTTGCGATGCTAGTGGAGGTTGCCCTACGGGAAGCCATTGTGAAGGCTATTTTTGTGTAAAAGATAGTACAGGTGGTGGGAATCCTGGAGGAGGAAATGGAGGAGGAGGTTGTGTTCCAGATAGATTTTGCGTTGATGATAATGATACATGTTGTATAGGATAAATTCTAAAAAGATGAAAAAATCAATTTTAAATTTCGGTAAGAACTTAAGCAAACTTGAACAAAAAGAAATATTAGGAGGTAACAATCCAGTATTACCTATTTGTAAATGTAACACAGTAGGAACAATTATAAATCAACCATGTGATGGTATTGGAACTGGTTGTGGTATTATAGATATTGAAGTTCCTGATATTTGTGATGTATTTCCTGCTTTGTGCTAATTATTAACTAAAAATATTTAGAGATTATTATGAAAAAATCAATTTTAAATTTAGGAAAAACATTAAATAAAGTTGAACAAAAAGAGATTAACGGTGGAGTTGATTGTTTTGAATGTCAAAGCTACTGTATATCCAACAGTGGAGGTGATCGAGTAGTATATGGTATTTGTATGGATGCATGTATCGCTCAGTATTGTCAACTATAATAGATAGATTCAAATTAGGTCTAATATTTTCTAATTAAAAATGAAAACATTACAGTTTTGTTTAGTTGTGATGATTTTTAGAGTTAGAAAAATAATAAATTATTAAAAATGAAAAAACAAATTTTAAATTTAGGAAAGACTTTAAATAAAGGGCAACAAAAAGCTATTAATGGTGGAATAGCTCAATGTGATCAGTACAATCATTGTAATGGTTCAGGGTTTTGCTGTTCAGGAGGAGGATGTAAACGTATTGGGGCTCCTGGGGTTATCTGTGATGCAGAGTTACCTAAACCAGACTTTTCTTTATAAAACGAGATATCTATAATTAAACTAACATTTAAATAAATAAAAAAAATGAAAAAATCAATATTAAGCTTAGGTAAAGCTTTGAATAAAATAGATCAAAAAAAAGTATTTGGAGGAACAAAACAAATTGATCCTCAAATTCCATTTCCATGTGAATTTCCTGTATTAGCTCCACCACCACTTGGTTGTAAATGGGTTAGTACTGGTCCTTGTACTTATAAATTAGTATGTAAGAGCTTAGATATTTTAATCTAAAATATTTTTTAGTGTAGGTTTATAGTTTTTACTAATAACTAATTAGTAATAAAATTTTTCGCGAAGAACAGACATATACCTTGAATGTCTTTAAATGATCAAGGGTTTAATTAATAAATTAAATCTTTTAAAAATGAAAAAACAAATTTTAAACTTAGGAAAATCTCTAGATAAAGGGGAACAAAAAGCTATTAATGGAGGAACGAGTTGTAATGGACCTTCTTGTTATGGAATTCCAGGAATGGGATGTGGTACTTGTGAACAATATCATCAGCTTTCTGATTACTGCAAGGTAAGAGTTTTTGTACATGTTGCTTGTGAAAAACCAGATTTAGGATAAGATTATGAAGAAGAAAATATTAACTTTAGGTAAGGTTTTAGGTAAAACTAAACAGAGGGATATAATAGGAGGAAGGAATCCTATTAAAGGAGTAAATCAATGTTATAATGACAGTGATTGTTGTAATCATCAACATAATCATAGTTATGGTTATGTTTGTTTTGGAGCAACTCCTGGTGGACCAGGTGTTTGTGTACCAGGAATTTTTGGAGAGAATCCTTGCGGACTATAATTTAATTAATAACTGTATAAATGAAAAAAACAATTTTAAGTTTTGGTGATACTTTAAGTAAAGATCAGCAAAAAACAATTAAAGGAGGAGTTGGTATAGGGTGTTTTCATCATTCTGATTGTCCTCGTGATATGGGATGTTGTGATAATGCTCCTTATCTAGGTTTATGTATGTTAGGTAGTGATTATAGAAGGTATTGTAATTAATTTATAAGACTTAATAAGATGAAAAAAACAATTTTAAATTTAGGGAAGACTTTAAATAAAGTTGAACAAAAATATATTAATGGAAGTGGAGGAGTATTAAGTCTTCAACCATGTGAATGTTCTTCTCCCGGAATACCTAATATTCAACCTTGTGACTGGAGTTCACGTAGTATTGATTGTGATGGTCCTTCTGATGATATTTGTTTGTTTTTTCCAAATACTCCTGGATGTTAACTTTTACATACTACTTAGGTGTGAAGAGTTAATGTCAGTAAATAAATGTTTTTAATATAGAATATCATTTAAAATGAAGAAATCAATTTCAAACATAGGAACACCTTTAGATAAAGAAAAACAAAGAACGATTAATGGAGGAGGTTCTGGGAAATGTACTTTTGGCTCGTGTCAAAAGCACTATTGTTGCATAAATAATAGATGTGTAATTGGTCCTTTTCAGGAAGCTTGTCCTGAATAATCAATTTTAACATTTATCGTTTAAATAGTCTTAAAAAAAGATAAGTAAGCTCATACCTTGAGAGTATTAAAAGATCAAGGGTTATTAACTATAAAGTATTTAAATAATGAAAAAGCAAATTTTAAATTTAGGAAAATCTTTAAATAAGAAAGATCAAAAGTCAATTAATGGAGGATTTGATTATCCAGTTGGATTTTGTTATGCTGTTGGGGTAAATCCTCCACAGTTAGTAGCTAAAGTTCTTTGTAATGAATTGTGTCCAGATGGAGGAACTCCTTTCTGCCCTGTATTTGATGATGGAATTAGAAATTAGTTTTAATATTAAGATTAGTTGAAATTTTAACTAAACTAAACAAGTAATTATAAAAGAAAAAGTATTGAGTTATTTCATTTTTGCTAGCTGTATTAAAAATATACCTATTATCTACGTATAGTCGAAATTTACTCATTCTTTTTTGATTAATTTAAATTAGAGAAGGAAGGAAACTTCCTTCTCTATATTTCTTTTTTTAGATATGCCAGAAAATAATCAAGACATAGAAATACGAAGTGAAGAAGTACAAGAAAT
>JBELFC010000250.1:0-3259 GCA_042093175.1 Tenacibaculum sp.
ATTCTACTTTTTGAATATATTCATCTGATACACTATTTCCTTTTGATGAACAATATGATATCGTTACTACAGGTGTTGTAAAGTTTACTGATGCACTATAAGCAGAGTTTCCAGACGTACATTTACTACGTACCTGAACTTCGTATTGAGTAGAAGCTGATAATCCACTTAAACTTGTAGAAGTACCAGTCACAGCATTCGTAGTCCAAGAACTTGTTCCTGTTTGGCGGTATCTTACATCATAAGTAGCTCCAGAAACTACTGTCCAAGAAACTGATGCTCCAGAAGAAGTAACGCTAGATGTACTAACACCTGTTGGTACAGTTGCAGTACAAGTGGTAGACCCTCCTGTTTTATCAGATAATGCTAACGAGCGTCTAACTCCGCCTGCATCTAAAACAGCTCTCATTCTAGTCTTTTGACCTGCTGTATATAAATTCATACAAGCATCATCAGAATAATCCATGTAGTTTTGAACCATATCTTCAGAACCACAAGATGTGTGACCTGTTACACAACCATAATTAGCCGCATCAGATTCAGGTGTATCAGATACGAAATCATCAGTACCACATGCTCCATCACCCCAAATATGGCGTAAGTTTAAGAAATGTCCTACTTCGTGTGTGGTAGTTCTTCCTTTATCGAATTTAGCAGCTAAATAAAAACCAGTACCTTTATCCTTACTACCAAAATATTGTGGACTCATTACAACTCCATCAGTTGCAGCACTTCCTCCTGGGAATTGTGCATATCCAAGGATTCCTCCACCAATATTACATACCCACATATTTAAATACTCGGCAGTATTCCAAGGGTTAACTCCTCCTTGAGATAACTTTTTCATTGCATCATTAGTTCCCCATGATGTTTTTGTAGATGATTTTCTTGTAATACCTGTTGTAGGGTTTCCATTTGGGTCAACCTTCGCTAAATAAAACTCTATTTCTGTATCAGCTGCTTGAGACCACTTATTTGTTTTATCAGCATTTGTTCTTCTAAAATCTTCATTAAGAACATCAATTTGAGATTGGATTTGAGCAACACTAATGTTTTCTTGTGAATTACTATAAATTACATGTACTACTACTGGTAATTGAATAACATTACCTACTATTTTTCTTTTAGTGTTCTGCATTTCTTTTACTCTTTTTTGAGTAAAAGCTTCAATTTTTTGCATTCTTTCTTTTAATAATGGATCTTGAGATTGACGATGTTCAAGATTTTCCATTGCATGGCAATTTCTTTTTTCTTGGGCGAAATTAGCACCCACAAAAAACAAGCACGTAAGTGCTAAAATAATTCTTCGTTTCATTTTAGAAGGGTTTGGTTTAAAGTTTGATTTATAACTAAAAATAGTTATTCAAGATATATAGCCTGTTGTAGTAGTAAATTTTTACAAAACATTTTGATTATGTAGTAGTAGTTATTGTTGTTTTTTTGTAAAAACTCTGTCAAATATATAATTTTTTTGTTAAAAAAAACAAAAAAACATATCATTTAAATCATATAACTTACTTATATACAACAAAAAAGCCCTAGAGAACATTCTCTAGGGCTTTTTATTATTAAGATTTATTGAATAAACCTTACTTCTTTATAAATTTAGTTCTTAATGATTTTTGACCATCATTAACTTCTAACATATAAATTCCTGAATTCAAGTTTGAAACATCTAAACTTCTAGACATCATTTTTCCTGATTTCACAACACTTCCTATTGTGTTTACAACTCTATATGTAATATTATCGCTTTTTGACGCTACATTAACTTCAATGAAGTTAGTTGCTGGATTTGGATACGCCATTAAACCTAAACCACTTTCACTTCTTAAAGTTTCAATATTACTTATACTAGTACCTTTACTTGTATTAGCGGTAATATTAACCGTATAATCTTCTACTTCACCATCTGCAAAAGTTTCACATGCTGTTGATGCTGCGTTATACTTCATAGAAACACGCATTCTTGTTTGTCCTAAACTAGCTGAAGATGGTATAGTTATGTTTGAAGATCTATTTGTTGAACTTGATGAGTTTCCTGAAGCTACTTTTTCACTAGCCTCAAAAGTTCCATTTTTATTATAATCAATCCAAATTGTAAAATACTCATTATAAGCTGTGCTTCTAAACCCAGCACTTACTATTAATTGGTTTGTACTTCCTTGTGCTACTGTTGCCACTTTAGATGTGAAATCTCCATATCCTCCGTTTGCTACAGTTGTATTAGTCATTCCTCCAAATGATACATAATCAATCCACTCGTAAGTAACTCTATTACCTTTTGATGCACAATAGTTAACTACAGTTCCTAAAGTAGTAACACTTGCTGTATTACTTGATGATGATACATTTCCTGCTGCATCTTTTGCTTTTACTGTAAATGAATATGCTGTATTTGCTGTTAATCCTGTTACATTATAGCTTGTTGCAGTGGTAGTTGATCCTATTTTTGTTGATCCTCTAAAAACGTCATATCCTGTTACTCCTACATTATCTGTTGAAGCTGTCCAGTTTAATGTTAATGTTGTTTGAGCTATACTAACTGCTGCTAAACTACTTGGTGCACTTGGTGCTTGAGTATCTGCTACTGCTCCTTGTACATTTACTGTATAATCTTCTACTTCTCCATCAAAGTTTGTTTGACATGATGTTGGATTCGCATTATACCTTGCTGAAACTCTCATTCTTGTTGCTCCTACTTTTGCATTTGCTGGAACTGCTACCGCTTTAGTTGGTAATGCTCCGTTAGATACATTACTTATGTTTCCTAAGTCATATGTTTCTCCGCTATCTGCAAAATCACCATCTTGATTCCAGTCTATCCATGCTATTGCATCTGCTCTGTAGTTACCATCTGTATTTACTGATACTGTAAGGTTTACTGATGAAGATTGAGATACTGTAGTACTTAAATTAGTAAAGTTTTCATATCCAACATTTTTAGCTGGTCCATCTGCTTTATTAATAGACCCGAATACTACTCTTGTAACTCCTGTTGCATATGATGTGTTTCCACTAGATGTACAATAGTTTATTTGTACTGCTGTAGTTGTAAAGTTTACTGAAGCACTATAATTAGAGTTTCCTGATGAACACTTGCTACGAACCTGAACTTGGTATTGTGTAGAAGCTGATAAACCACTTAATGTAGCTGATGTAGTTGATGATGCATTAGTTGTCCATGAGCTAGTTCCAGCTTGACGGTATCTAACATCATACGTTGCTCCTGAAACTGCTGTCCAGTTTACTGTTGCTC
>JBELFC010000251.1:0-3226 GCA_042093175.1 Tenacibaculum sp.
TTAAGTATTCTCTTTTTAAGGATTTTACAATAAATAATTTATTGTTCACAACATCTGGTATCAAACTTCCTGTATATTGAACTGCGTTCGCTCCATCTCCAGAATTAAATTCAATTACATTACCAACAGCACTATTATTTATACAAGGGAAAGGTAGATCAAATTGAAAAGTTCCACTATTTATGTTGGTTTGTGAATTTGTATCGAACAATCTTAAATCTACTACACAATTAACTTTGTTTCCTTGTCTTTCGAAAAAGGTTAAAGAATTGCCAGGTGTTATAGAAGCCCCTTGGACTAACATGTTTATTGACCAATTTCCTTTTTCATAGAAATTAATTGGTAATTTAGGTATAATATCATCTAAGTGAGCTAAAACTCCAGATTTTGGTTGCAATGTATGTAATGAGCTGCCTACAATATTTGCTTTTATTGTGGCTGAACCAGCATTGTTTGCTTCCGTGAAGTCTAAAGCGTTTTTTGCGGTCCTTATTCTCCCTCCTGCTGTTATATTTCCTGAAGAACTCAAATTTCCATTAGCTTGAATGCTTTTAGTTTGTAAAAGCGCATCAAAAGTTTTTTCACCACTTATTGTTTGTGTGGTGTCTAATGTAACTGAATTATTATCACTTGTTGCATTTATAATTGGTTTTTGAGGGTCTGTATTGTCAATAGCAACATTTGTTCCCGCAACTATTGATTGAACACCGTTTAATTTTGCGTTAGGTAAAAGGTCGTTTCCTTGAACTGTATTTTGAACTATAAAAACTCCATTAACCGCCAAGTCTAAATCGGTATTATTGTGTAATTCATCGACATTATTTTGATCTAATAAGGAATGAGGTCTAACAGTTATTTTATTTATTGTTATTACCTTTTGAAGATTGGTGTCAGATACATTTGTTTCGTTTGATGTGTATTTTAAAGCTAAAAATTTATTCGAATTCCTTTCGAATATACCTATTTCAACTTTCAAATCCTTCAATTCACTTGTTAACATTGTGCCTTGAAAGAAATTAGTTCCTAATGTGTTGGAATCAGCGTTTCCTGAAACCCTAAAACTAGTTTGAATATTTACTGGAGTTTCATTCATAACAAGTATTGTTGTATCAACTACCATATCTGTTGTTCCATATGTTACACGAGGTAACAAAATAATGGGTTCGTTGTTTATTGCTGACCCCGAATAAGAAAAAACAGATCTTTTAGGGACTACTGACACACTCCAGTTGTCATTTGATTCACCATCAAAAGGACTTCTTCCTTCGTATCTTACTCCATCTTTTGAACTAGAATTAATAACTGGATTTTCCGGATCAGTATTATCAATTGTAATATTTTCTCCTGCTTTATATTGAACTGCATCGCTTTTTAAATTACTTAAATCTGCTGTGAAGGTTGTGTTGTCATCACGTGTAAAAGTTGCCATGCCATTTGCGTCAACTGTACCTGAAACTAACCTTGCTAAATTGGTGTCATCTAAATAAGTTGTTAAATCGAGTTCTTTAATATTCACTCCATCTTTTAATAAGGATAATTTGTTATTTAGAATATCTGATAAAGTATATTCTGACACTTTTTGTTCTTGCGTAAGATTTACTTGGCCAGTTTCATCGATCACAAATCGTCGATTGGCTTCTCCTTCTGGTTGTTTTGCGTCGATATAGCTATCAATTAAATTGGCATATTGTTGCTGAGTAGGTTTATCTCCTCTTTCAAAGTATTTTTTTAGTTCTTTTTTACTTTGTTTCATCTTTTTTATCGTTTATAATTTGTTTTTAATAAAAAAGAGGCGCTAAAAACAAGCTGTTAGCGACTAAACTTTTGATTTGTTATTCTTTTTCTTCTAATAAAGGCATTACTATACTTATTGATTTATATGCATTGTTTGCTTCTAGTAAACTAAAAACACCTTTGCTTTGTGCATATTCTGTACTTTTAATTAAAAATGTAATTGCTTCCTTTTCTTCTATTTGTAGGTTTTTCATTTTTTAATGTTTTTATCTACTTGTTTTACCATTCGTTTAAAGTTGTTCTTTTCCATGAATTATTAGCAATGCAAACATAAATATAATCTGATGTGTATCTAATGTCTCCTAGTTTTCCTGAATCAGTAGGTGATGTAGGTGCTATGTTTAATGCACTTACTTTATAAGAAGTTACTTCTAACTCACCACTTAATTTACTTGGTAATTCAACATTTGATTTAATAAAATATGCTTCTCCTGAAACATTTGGTAAAGTATCATTATTAGCTTTTATATAATAAAGATTGTTAACAGAAACGTCAGGTTGATTCGTGTTATCATATTTAAAATCTAAATAATTAAGTGCTATATCTCCAGTAACTGTTCCTCCGATTAAATTAATATCAGAATATGATGCAAATACATCTTTTATAGTTGCCTTAGCATTTGCTAATTCACCTTTTGACCATGACCCTAAAACTGTTTTTATACTAGGAGTTCCAGAGCCTTCAATTTCTGCGTACGCTAATGCTCCATATACATTGGAAGTGCTCCCTGAGCCTTTAAAACTTCCTACAGAATAGGAACCTGCTAATATTCCTGAACTACCAGTTCCAGAGTTTCTCCCAATTAATTGAGCTCCATAAATATTTCCTGAACTACCAGTTCCTTTATAGTCCGCTCTTGATACACTTGCATAAGTAAAATTTGAATTGGTTCCAGAAAAAGAATTATTCAGATCAAAAAAAGCTCCTACATTATTTAATCCATTTATTTCTTCTTTTACCATTGTAACAACAGCTCCTGCTATTGGCTTATCGGTACCTATAAGCATATTTTTTTTTAATTCTATACCACCTTCAAAAGTTGATTTACCTGATTTAAAATGAAAACTTCCGTTTGAATTAATTCTGAATCGTTCAATAGGTTCTGTATTAAAATAATTAGGAGAAGTGCTAAAGGTCATCGCTCCTCCACCATCTCCTAAAACTGCAATTCTACCTCCTTTTACTGTAGAAGCTTCACCTGGAATGTTAAATAACATTCCAGTACCTTTTCCTAACCCACTATTTCCAAAAGTGTTTAGATTTAATGTATCTACAATATTTGTTGAACCGGATAGTTGTACTGTTTGCTTTTCTGTATAAGTATTTGTGATATTTAATTTAGCAAATTGTGTTGTATCTTCTTTTAAGCCTTTCAAGTTAACTGTGAAGGTTGTGTTATCATCACGTGTAAAAGTTGCGATGCCATTTTCA
>JBELFC010000252.1:0-3143 GCA_042093175.1 Tenacibaculum sp.
AGGAATTACTACTAACCATAATCAAAAAATAGAAGTACCTAATTTAGCTAAGTTGTCATTAACAAATGTTGAAACTAAGTTGAATGAACTTAATTTAGATTACGTAGTTATTGATAGTGCTACTTATAATCCTAATTATCCTCAAAAGGCAGTGTTAGAACAAAATCCTGAAGCTGGTGATTTTGTAAAAGAAGGAAGAAAAATATATTTGACATTGAATCCTTCAAAGTATCGTGATGTTGAAATTCCAGATTTAAATGGACGTACTCGTAGGCAAGCAACAACACATTTAAGATCTATTGGTTTTAAAGTAGGAAAAGATGTTACTTGGGTTAGAGATTTAGGTAAAGATGTAGTAAGAGGATTAAAGTATAAAGGAAACAAAATAGAACCAAAAACTAAGTTACCAAAACAATCTACAATAGATTTAATTTTGGGTGATGGTAATGGTAATTAATATTATAGATTAGATTGATGCAGGAAGATACAACTCCAGAATTAGAAAACGACGATTTATACGAGCACTATAAATTTGTAGCAAATGATGGGCAAGTTCCATTAAGGGTAGATAAGTTTTTAATGAATTTTATAGAAAATGCTACGCGTAATAAAATTCAACAAGCGGCAAAAGCGGGGAACATTTTAGTGAATGATGTAGTGGTTAAATCCAACTATAAGATCAAACCAAAAGATATAGTTAGGGTAGTGCTATCGTATCCACCAGCAGAGAACTTATTAGTTGCTGAAGATATACCTTTAAATATAGTGTATGAAGATGATCAGGTAATTGTGGTGAATAAAGAACCAGGAATGGTTGTTCATCCTGGTCATGGAAACTATTCAGGTACTTTAGTTAATGGATTAATACATCATATTGAAAATTTACCTACAAATAGTAGTGAGCGTCCAGGTTTAGTTCATAGAATAGATAAAGATACTAGTGGTTTATTGGTAGTTGCAAAAACTGAGTTTGCCATGACGCATTTATCTAAACAGTTTTTTGACAGGACTACGGAACGTTTATATTATGCTTTAGTTTGGGGAAATATTGAAGAAGATGAAGGAACTATTGAAGGTAATATAGGAAGAAGTTTAAAAAACAGGTTACAAATGGCTGTTTTTCCAGATGGTGAATTTGGTAAACCTGCAATAACACATTTTAAAGTTTTAGAACGTTTGACTTATGTTACTTTAGTACAATGTAAATTAGAAACTGGAAGAACACATCAAATTAGAGCACATTTTAAATATATAGGGCACACACTTTTTAATGACGAACGTTATGGTGGTGATAAAATATTAAAGGGAACAACATTTACAAAGTATAAACAGTTTGTAGATAATTGTTTTAAAGTGTTGCCAAGACAAGCATTACATGCAAAAACACTAGGTTTTACGCATCCAACTACTGGAGAGTTTTTAAAATTTGATTCAGAAGTACCTAAAGATATTGCTGAATGTATAGAGAAATGGAGAACATATTCTACGCATACTAAATTTGAAGAAGATTTATAAAAAGATCTTTTTTATAATAAAGTTAAAGTATTTGAAAACCAGTTTTATATAAAACTGGTTTTTTAGTATGATACTGTTTGTCAGTAGTTTTAATTTTTGTTAAACCTTCTGAGAATTGAGTATTTAATTTTAATACGTATTTGTGTACAAATAATTAATTCTGAGAGATTATTATTTAATAAGTAAAAACAATTAAATAGTATTGATGTATTGTATTATTCTATAGCTGTGTTTACCAAGCTCATGATTCTATTAAATTGATCTTTTAATCCCATGTTTGAGTTATCAAATTCAATAGCATCATCTGCTAAAATTAAAGGAGAATCTTCTCGGGTAGAATCTATACGATCTCTTTCTTCTACATTTTGTAATATCTCTTCGTAGTTAACCTTATCACCTCTATCTATAAGTTCTTTATAACGTCTTTTAGCGCGCTTATCTGCAGAGGCAGTCATAAATAATTTTAATTCTGCATTAGGGAAAACAACAGTTCCAATATCACGCCCATCCATTACAATACCTTTGTTTTTACCCATTTCTTGTTGTTCACTAACTAGTTTTTTTCTTACTTCTGAAATTGTAGAAATTTTACTTACTAATTTTGAAACTTCAAGAGTTCTTATTTCTTTTTCAACGTTCTTTTTATTTAAAAACATTTCAGCAAAACCTATTTCTTCATTAAAGCTAAAAGAAAGAGAAATATTGCTTAAATCACTTATTAAATCATCAGTGTTAAAATGTGTTTCTGAAATATAATTTTGTTGCATAGCGTATAAAGTAACAGCTCTATACATGGCTCCAGTATCAACATAAATATAACCTAATTGTTTTGCTAATTGTTTTGCGATGGTGCTTTTTCCTGTAGATGAAAAGCCATCTATAGCTATGGTAATTTTTTTTGTCATAGTAAAAGAATTAAGAATAACAAAGATAAGATATGGTAATGAAAAAAGGTAATTGTTTTATGAACAATTACCTTTTGTAGCTATTTTGAGTAAGTTATTTGTAGTTTATAATTTAATAAACATTGTTGTTAGTGTTCCTTTGTTGGTTGTTATACTTAAAATGTATTGACCAGCGTTAATATCACTAACATCAATAAGTGCTGAGTTGTCTAAACCTATTGCCGAATCAGTGCCTCCTCCAGGACCATTAGGACTGGTTAGTCCTCCGTTAGATTGTCCATTTTGTTCACCTGAAAAAACAAGAGGTGCATTTTTCACAAACTGCCCTGATGTTGTTAATATGGTTGCGGTATTTGCAAATGTATTATTGTTTTCAGGTGTTAGTTTTAACGTATGGTAGGTTGGGTTAGGAGAAAGTGTAAAATGATCTTCAAACTTGGTAGCGGTAGGGTCGCAATTAGAACTTACTGTACAGTTTAAGAGATTTAATGTTTGATTGACATATTGTTTCATTTTATTTAATACAGAGTTGTTTATACATATAAAATTTAGTTTTGGACATTGTGTTAAGTTCAGGAAAGAGAAGTTTATATTTCCTGGTCCTATAAAGAAATTATGATTACCAAAAAGAAAAGCTTTTTCTAGATTTGGGTTATTTCCGGCTATTAATGTTGTAGATAATCAGTTTCTAATTTCTATTTATGATATTAGATTAAAGGATAT
>JBELFC010000253.1:0-3108 GCA_042093175.1 Tenacibaculum sp.
AAGACATGGATATTTCTATTCCAGAAGAAATTTTTGGAATTAAGAAATGGGAAGCAACAGTTGTACGTAACTATAATGTTGCAACTTTTATTAAGGAATTTGTAGTTGAAATTCCTGAGGAAATGGACTATAAAGCTGGAGGTTATATTCAAATTGAAATTCCTCAATGTGAAATTAAATATTCAGATATGGATATTTCTGCACATCCTTCAGATCATCCAGGAGAACCAGATAAGTTTAAAGCAGATTGGGAAAAGTTTGGATTATGGCCATTGGTAATGAAAAATACTGAAATAGTAGAGAGAGCATATTCTATGGCTTCTTACCCTGCTGAAGGACGCGAAATCATGTTAAATGTTCGTGTAGCAACACCTCCTTTCGACCGTGCTAAAGGTGGATGGATGGATGTTAATCCAGGGGTAGCTTCTTCTTATATATTTAACCAAAAACCAGGAGACAAAGTAACTATTTCTGGACCTTATGGAGAGTTCTTTATTAATGAATCTGAAGCAGAGATGTTATATGTTGGAGGTGGAGCTGGTATGGCACCAATGCGTTCTCATATCTATCATTTATTTAGAACTTTAAAAACAGGTAGAAAAGTAACATATTGGTATGGAGGTCGTTCTAAAGCTGAGTTATTTTACATTCACTACTTTAGAGCATTAGAAAAAGATTTTCCAAATTTTAAATTCTACTTGGCATTATCAGAACCATTAGAACAAGATAATTGGAAACCTAAAACAGACATTAATGATGAGGCTGGAGATGGTTTTGTTGGTTTTATTCACCAAGTTGTAATAGATCAATATTTATCTAAACATGATAGTCCTGAAGATTTAGAATTATATTTCTGTGGACCACCATTAATGAACAAAGCAGTACAAAAAATGGGTGAAGATTTTGGTCTTGATGACGAAAACATCAGATTTGATGATTTTGGAGGATAGAAAAATCTTAACTTTTAAATATAAAAAACCGAGCAATTTGCTCGGTTTTTTGTTAATAAGAAAGAGGCATAAAGTGAAAATTATTTACCCTAAATTAAAAATTATTATATTTATAAAAATCAGTTAAAATATGGGGGCATTATTTTTAGGATTTGTATTGAGTGTTTTTAGTTTATTTTTATTACTGATTAATTCAATATTGTTTTTAAGTAAAGTAAAAAAGTTCAATAATTCTACATATAAATTTGTAACAATCTATTTAGTACTATTATTTATAGTAGAGTTGTTTTGTAATGCAATTGGTTATTTATATCCAGGTCAAAACTTTTATTTATCGCATTTCTATTTCAATGCACAATTCATTTTATTGAGCATCGTTTTTTATCGTTTATTTAAGAGTCAGAAACTAAAAAAACTGGTTGTTTTGAATTATATAATAGTGACTCTTATAATACTTGGAATGTATATTTACAACAACCAATTATTTTGGCAATTCAATTTGTTTGAAATAGCTATGACCTCCGTATTACTAATTATTTATGCATTAATTCATTTAAACAATACAATGGGGACAAAGAAAAAATATTTTTACCTGTCTATAGGTATGATATTGTATCTTTTATGTAGTTCTTTAATCTTTCTATTCGGAAATTATGAACTAGTTTTTATCGAAGATCCTTACATAGACATCTGGATTTTTAACACTTTATTTTACATCGTTTACCAAGTATTGATTTTTACTGAATGGAGTTATATAAATAAGAATGGTTTAGATGATTAATAATCAAAGAGACTTATTTTTGATTGTAGCATATGCAATCCTGTTTTTGTTTATTTTTTTAATAGCAATTATTATTTTTATACTTAAATCTAGAAAGGATAGAATTAGTATTGAAGAGAAAAAGAAAGAAATAGAGTTAATAGCGAAACAAAAAACGATTCTACTTAAAGAAATACACCATAGAGTTAAAAATAACTTACAATTAATTTCAGGGCTTCTGTATCTACAATCAGTTAAACACAAAAACGATGAAGTATCGGCAATGATAGATGAATCGCAAAAGCATATAAACTCGATTGCTCTAGTGCATGAAATGTTATATAAAGATGATACGATATCGTTAGTTTCAATGGAAAAGTATTTAAAAGAACTTGGAACTCAATTACTACAAGTTTCATCTCAAAAAAATATAATTTATGAGTTAAATATTATAGATGTTTCTTTACCTGTAGATTATGCAACAACACTAGGATTGATAGTAAACGAATTGATAACAAATTCGTTAAAATATGCTATTACTTCTCAAAACGGAATTGTAACATTGTCTTTAAAAGAAGTTCGTAAAAATCAATATTTATTTACATATTCCGATAATGGAGATGGTTATGTGACTAATCACGAGAATAGTAAATCACTTGGTCAGAGATTGATAAAAATGCTAGCTGAAGAAATAGAGGCCGATTTGAAAATTAAAAATGAAAAAGGATTGACTTATATTTTTAACTTTAAAATTGATTAATTGAAAACCCCTATAAAAGTATACATAGTTGAAGATATTGCTATATCAAGAATGTCTCTAGAAACGATGTTGTTAGAAAACAATTACATAGTATCTGGTTCTGCAGCAAAAGCGGAAGTTGCTTGGGATGATATTCAACAAACAAAACCAAATTTAATTTTATTAGATATTAATTTGTCAGGAGATAAAAATGGTATTTGGTTGGCTCAAAAGGTTAGAGAAAAATTAAAAATCCCAATAGTTTATTTAACTGCTTATGGTGATCAACAAACTTTAAAAGAAGTATTAGAAACAAAACCTAATGGTTATTTAATGAAGCCTTATCAAGAGGCAACATTATTAACAACAATTACTATTGCACTAAATAATTTTTTAGAAAGTGAAAGAGAAGCTTCTAAAGAAAATAATAATTCTAACTTTTTTATATTCATAAAAGATAGAGCTATGAAAGTAAAAATAGACATCAATGATATTTATTATATAAAATCTGATGGGAATTATTTAGAAATTAAGTTAAAAGAAAAAAAATACGTTGTAAGAAATAAATTAATAGAATTTAAAAAACAACTTCCTCATTCCATATTCTTTCAAAGTCACCAAAGGTACCTAGTAAACATAAGTAAAATTAAAGTTTTAGG
>JBELFC010000254.1:0-3090 GCA_042093175.1 Tenacibaculum sp.
AATTCATTTGCAACTAAATCTGCAGGTCTACGACGATAACTTTGACCATAAACAGCTGTACTACACCATTTACAGGTATAAGGACAACCACGTTGCGTACTTACGGTCATTGAACTTTGTCCATGGTGTTTTTTCCATGTTTCTAAATATTTATGAACTGGTATAGCTTCTCTATTAGGTAATGGTAGATCTTTTAATTCTTTTATTTTTACCCTTGCATTTGTTTTTATTACTTTTTCTTTAACTAAAAATGCTATTCCTTGAATACTATTATAATCTCCTTCTTTTTGTATAGTCTTATATAATTCTAAGAAAGTTTGCTCTCCTTCACCTATAACTAAAAAATCGGCTCCAGCTTTTAAATATTTTTCACAATTGTAAGTTACATCTGGCCCTCCTAATATAATTTTAGGTTGACCAAGTTTTGAATTCAACTTTAATTCTTTCATCAATTTAATAACATTAGTTTTTGTCATTAAATTGGTATAAATAGCTACTACTTTAGGTTGCTGTTTTTCAATAAAAATTAATTGCTCTTTAAATGAATAAAAAGTACTATCATATACATGATTTTCAACATTATTTTTATTTAAATAACTTGATACATATAATAAGCCCAAAGGAGCATAAGGACGCATAATTTTTTGTTCCTTATCATCTTCATATAAATAATATGCGTGGGTTAAAACTATACTCATTTTTTTGTTAGTTCAATTAGAAAATGGTCTGCATACTTTGATAAAAAATTATTGGACAACTTTTTTTCTATTATTTTTAAAACACTCCAAACAGGACTTTTAGTTAAAAAAGATTTTTCTAAATAAGAAGGTGGAACAGTAATTCCTATAGGAACGCAGTTAGTTTTTGTGTATTTTTTTTTTGAAATCTCAACTATCTCATCTGGATTAAAATACCATGTAGGTACCTGAACTCCATCAACATTTACCAACAAAGCTTGATCTGTATTTCTCCTTTTATATCTTTTAAAATTTCCTTTCAATAAAAAGTAAATCTGTTCCCAAATACAATTTTTGGGCATTAACACCATTATTAGTTTACCACCTGGAGCTAAGTTATCATAAATCGTATCCATAAGATTTTTTAACTCTTCTAAAGAAAGGCAATTTAACCCTCCAAAATTAGAATAAACTACATCAAATTCATGTTTAAACGTTTTTTTTGATAGATTTTTAAAATCTAGAGTTTCAAAACATAAATTACCATAATTATTTTTGCTTTTTGCTACATTAATCATTTCATCTGATATATCAGTAGCAATTATATTATGCCCTTGCTTTGCAAAAGCAATTGCGTCTTCTCCAGTACCACAATTTAATTCTAAAACATTTTTTTTATCTCCAGAGATAAAGATATGTTCTATATTTCTATACACTTTTTTACGCTGCTCTATACCTATTTTGGTATTCGTAAAAGTACTATCATATGTTTTAGCTGCAACATCAAAAAAACTACTCATTAGTATTCTGTAATTTATTTAATTGCAATCTATTAACCATTGAAGTAACAATATAATATGGTAATAAGAACACTAAACGCCATTCATAAATTTTCACCTTAAAAGGGTTTTTTAAAATTTTCTTCAAATTAAAAACTCCTTGACTTCTTCTAAATACCTTATGAACATATCGTTGGAGCTTTTTATAGAATTTTGAATTAAATGACCCTTGGAACATCATTGCTAAATCATCCGAATCTGTCCAATTAGCTTTTATTTTAAGATCATCTTTTACTTTTTCATAAAACTGAGTTCCTGGTAATGGGTAAGAAACAGATACTCCTATATTATCAGGTAACAAACTCTTAATCATGTTAATGGTCAAATCAATATCTTCTTTCGTTTCATTTAAATACCCAAATTGAATAAAGAAAGCTACCTTAATATTTTTTTCTTTTAATAAATGAGTAGCCTTTTCTATTTGAGCTATAGTTGTTCCTTTATCCATAGCGTCTAAAATTTTTTGAGAACCACTTTCTGCTCCAATCCAAACTTCAGATAACCCACTCTCTGCTAGCGCATCAATATTATCTTCTTTTAATAATAAATCGGCTCTACTCTGTATATAATACTTAATTTTTAGTTTCTCCTCTTTTAATAAAATATTAAACTCTTGAACCCAATTGGGCTTTAAACCAAAAATATCATCACACATCCAAAATTTACTAACTCCAAAATTTTCCTTTAAAAACCCTATATGCTTTACAATATACTCTGGAGAATGAGAGTTATACCTATTTCCATAAATAGGTTTAGCACACCAATTACATTTAAAAGGACACCCCCTTGTTGTTGCTATATTTAACGTAAATTCCCTACCTCCTTCTTTCCATATTTTTTTATACGCTTCTATATTAATTAAATCCCAGGCTGGCATTGGAAAACTGTCTAAATCTTTATAAACAGGTCTTTTTGAATTTTTAACAACTTCTCCATTTGTCCCTTTATAAACTACTCCATTTATTACAGTTGCATCTTCATCATTTTGAAGTTTATCTATTAATTCTTTTAAAGTAACCTCTCCTTCTCCTTGAATTATATAATCAGCTCCAGCATTTAAATATTTCTCATAATGGTCAGTTGCATCAGAACTACAAACTACAACTTTACAATTTCTATCTTTAGCTTTTGATATCATTTCAAATGCTGCCTCCCTCATATTAGTTAAACACATTTTAGTCAAGTAATTAAACCCATCATCATAAATAACAAAAACATCAGGATTATTAACTTCTAAAAATGAATTTAGCTTATTAATATTATTTAGCAAACAGGTATCAAACAAACTAATTTCATGCCCATTCTCCCTTAAAAAAGAAGCAGCATATATAGTTCCAAGTGGTGGATAAGGAGTTTTATTATTCCACTGTTTTTCGTCAAACGGATAAAAATATGAATGTGAAAAAGCAATATTAAGCATGTTCAGGTGTAAGTTTTATATTATGTGTTTTTTCAATTTCCTCATATTTCTCGTTTAATAACGACAATACCTTTTTTTGAAAATTACTAGGATGATGCTTAGAAATATTCTCTGTAGATTTAAAAGCTATTTCAAAATCTTCTTTAGATAAATG
>JBELFC010000255.1:0-3053 GCA_042093175.1 Tenacibaculum sp.
TTAAAAAGGAATATAGTGTACTTTTTTACGCTGTTTATATTTTATGTATGATTATAGAGTTTCTTGCTGGTAAAGGTTTAGGTATTCAATTTATATGGTCAGACTATTCTTTTGTAACTAAAAACATAAGAAGTTTAAGTCAAACCATTGCTGTATTTTGCATGGGGTATTTCTATATGAGGTTTTATACTTTTTCAAAAAAAGAAGTTATTTCTAAAAATATTTTTAAATGGGGAGCCTATGCTACAATTCCACTTATCATACTTTACATATACAAATATTTTGCAGGAGGTATGATGAACCTATACATATATGTTTGGATACTTTTAAAAATAATAATATTAATATGGTTTATTAATCACATATATCTTGTAAGAAAAAAAAGAATTCCTAGTTATTTAGTTTTTGCCTTTGCTTTACCTATCATTAGTCTTATTCTCTCACAAGGTATTAACCCCAAAAACACAGATAGTATTTGGTGGGTTTATGGAACTGCTAACATTTTTTATATAGCCTTAGTAATTGAAATTTTGTGTTTTACTAGATACATCTTTAGTTCAGTTATTAAATCTCAAAAAAAATACACACAATTAAAAAAGATTAGCGATGAATTAAAATATAATTTTCAAAATAAAACCATTGAAATTCAACAAAATGAACGCAACAAACTATTAAGTAATGTTCATGATAGTTTTGGAGGTTACTTAGAAGCCTTAAAACTACGCTTATTACAAAAATCTGAAGACACTCCTGAGAAAATTCAAGAAATTTTAGATTCCTTTTATGGTGAATATCGTTATTTATTGAATAGTTTATATTCTCCAAAAATTAATTCAGAAAATTTCATAGATAATCTAATTGAATTTTGTGATAAAATAAATAAAGTATCTAATAATGTTATAAAACCCCATTTCTCATTTAAAAACACAGAAATTTCACAACACAAATGTGTACATTTATATAGAATTTTATCAGAATTAATTACAAATGCTATTAAGTATTCAAAAGCAACTGAAATACATGTTAGCCTGTATCAAAAAAACAATATTATATTAGAAGTAGTAGATAACGGTATTGGTTTTAATATTAATAATGAAAAATTAAACTCTTACGGTTTAAAAAATATAAAAGCTAGAATAGAAGAAATGAAAGGTACTTTAGAAATTAATTCTACTAAAAATAACGGAAGTTCTTTTGTCATTAAAATACCTAAGAATGAGGAAAATTAACATTGTTATTGCTGATGATAATCGCTTTTTTTGTGAAGCTTTAAAAGATAGTATAAAATTACATGATGAATTTAATGTAAAAGCTACATTTTACTCAATTGAAAATCTTATAAATTATACCAATAACAGTACATTAGATCTTTTAATTTTAGATGTGAATTTTAATGGTGCTAGCTCTTTAAATTATATTGATCAAATAAGGTTAAACAAAGATGATTTTAAGATCATCTTATTAACTACATTAAACAACAACCTTACAAAACGAGAGGCAATAGAAAAAGGAATTGACCAATTTGTTGGTAAAGATTCAGATTTAAGAAATTTTAAACCTATTATTTTACAAACACTAACAGACAATAACTTTAATATATTAAAAGAGAATTCTTCAAAAATTATTATTGGTAATACTTCTTTTACCAAACGAAAAATTGAGGTATTGAGAGCCCTATATGATCATTCGAATAAGAATGAAAAAGAACTTTCAAAAATTTTATGTATTTCTGAAAGCTCTTTAAAATCTCATAAACGAGAACTGTTTGAAATTACAAACACCAATAATACTCCTGAACTTATACGCTACGGAATAAAAAATGGATTAATTCTTCCTTAATCTTGTAAAATTTGATTCGTATGATCTTTTGTTTTTACCTTTAAAATAACATCTTCGATGATTCCTTTTTCATCAATAATAAAAGTAGTTCTATGAATTCCATCGTACTCTTTCCCCATAAACTTTTTAGGTCCCCAAACCCCAAAAGCATTAATTACTTCTTTTTCTTCATCAACTAACAACGGAAATGGTAGTTCATGCTTATTAATCCAATTTTGTTGACGCTTAGCACTATCTGCACTTACTCCTAAAATAGCATACCCTTTTGCAATAAAAGCTTCATAATTATCACGTAAATTACATGCTTCAGCAGTACAACCTGGCGTACTTGCTTTTGGATAAAAAAACAATACTAGCTTTTTCCCTGCATAATCAGTTAACTTTATTACATTTCCTTTTTCATCCTTTGATTCAAAACTTGGAGCAGTATCTCCTTTTTTTATTGTTGTCATATTATTATTTCATTTTTAAAGTATGCAAGTTACAAAGTCTAAAAATAAAACCCTAAAATGAAGCAAGTATATTATTTAAACACTTTGTACCTTTGGTTACTTTAATTTAATAGTTACTATAAAATGAATAAAGCAGAAAAAGTACAGTTTGTTATTGACACTTTAGAAGAGTTATATCCTGAAACGCCGATTCCATTAGATCATAAAGATCCTTATACTTTATTAATAGCCGTATTAATGTCTGCTCAAAGTACTGATGCAAGAGTGAATACTATTACTCCTCTACTTTTTGAAAAAGCAGATAACCCATATGATATGGTAAAACTAACTATTGATCAAATTAGAGACATCATAAAACCTGTTGGATTATCACCAATGAAATCAAAAGGAATACATGGTTTATCAAAAATTTTAATTGATAAACACGATGGTAAAGTTCCAGTAAGTTTTGAAGACTTAGAAGAATTACCAGCTGTTGGCCATAAAACGGCAAGTGTAGTTATGGCCCAAGCTTTTAACATTCCTGCTTTTCCTGTTGACACTCACATTCATCGTTTAATGTACCGTTGGAATTTAACAAATGGTAAAAATGTTGCTCAAACTGAAAAAGATGCAAAAAGGTTATTTCCAAAAGAGTTATGGAATAAATTACACCTACAAATTATTTATTATGGTAGAGAATATTCACCAGCTAGAGGATGGAATATAGAAAACGATATTATTACTAAAACAATAGGAAGAAAATCTGTTTTAAAACAATAA
>JBELFC010000256.1:0-3025 GCA_042093175.1 Tenacibaculum sp.
TAGGCTGTGAGTTATCCGTTTGATTCCAGTCTGATTGAATTTGAGTATTTTTCAAATTACTTAAATCTACAGTAAAGGTAGAATTGTCATCACGGGTAAAAGTGGCAATACCACTAGTATCAACAGATCCAGAAACCAATCGAGATAAATTAGTATCATCAACATATGGAGTTAAATCTATTTCTTTAACGGTTACACCATTTTTTAATAAGGCTAATTTGTTACCCGTGATTTCTGATAACGTGTATTCAGGTGTCTTTTGTTCTGAAGCTATACTTACTTCACCAACTTGGTCAATTACAAACCTACGGTTTGCTTCTCCTTCTATTTGTTTACTGTCTATATAGCTATCAACTAAGTTTGAATATTGTTCTTGAGTTGGTTTGTCACCAGTTTCAAAATATGTTTTAATTGTTGTTTTATCTTGTTTCATTTCTATGTTGTTTCAGTATTTTTTGATTTACATAAAAAAGAGACGCTAAAAATTAGATACTAGCGACTAAACTTTTATTTTTTGTTTTTAGAATTATTGAGGTTAATTTTGTTTTATTGCTTCAATTCTTGTGCTAAGATTTTCGTATAAACAGAGAATATTCTGGTTGTTTCCGTTTGTATTAGTAGTGTCTGCATAGTTAACATCAGTTACGTACTTGAATTTAAATTTACATTCTGATGGTTTTAACATATTATCATTATTTAGATTTCTTATATAGTACCCTTTTAGAGATTCTGAAAAACTTCCATCTAAAGAATAATCTTTTTCATTTATATTTAAAACTGAATGCCATCCTAAATATGAAAGAATTATTATTTCCTTATTGCCAAATGTTGTTTTGTTAATTGGTGTACTATAAAGTTTAATCTCTTTAAATAAGGATGTTCCTGTAGCATCTGAAGAAAAATTTCCATTGATTATTTCTAAATAAACAGTTAGATTGAAAGTAGGAGTTTCTGTTCCAGTTCCACCTAAAACTGACCAAGTAAATTTATCTATTAATTTAGCCATGCTTACTCCATTATCTGGGAGAATAGAAATGTCCGAATCCGAAGAAATAGTTGTTAACTTTTCTGAAATTGCTTTATCATGTCTAGTATAAGAGAGGTTTGAATTTTTATATGGAATAAAAACAAAATTATCTGTTATAATGTTTACTTCGTTTTTAGGAATATCAAAATTAAATAGTTTTCCAAATTGAATTTTCTTACCATTAAATTTTTCCATTGCATTGTGATCTAAAACAGATAAAGGAGCCCCTTTTATATAATCTGGCTGTGTATTATCAGTTTGATTGAAATCAGATTGAATTTGAGTGTTTTTCAAATTACTTAAATCTACAGTAAAGGTAGAATTGTCATCACGAGTAAAAGTAGCTACGCCATTAGCATCAACTGTTCCAGAAACTAAGCGAGATAAATTCGTATCGTCTATGTATGGAGTTAAATCTATTTCTTTAACAGTTATACCATCTTTTAATAAGGCTAATTTGTTACCCGTGATTTCTGATAAGGTATATTCAGGTGTCTTTTGTTCTGAAGCTATACTTACTTCACCAGCTTGGTCAATTACAAACCTACGGTTTGCTTCTCCTTCTATTTGTTTACTGTCTATATAGCTATCAACTAAGTTTGAATATTGTTCTTGAGTTGGTTTGTCACCAGTTTCAAAATATGTTTTAATTGTTGTTTTATCTTGTTTCATTTTTTTGTCTTTTTATTGAATTTCTTATTCATAAGATGGCTAGCAAACACAGAGTATTTGCTTAGCCAAATAGTATACAAGTAAGTTGTTTTGATTTATAGGCAGAATGGGATTCTAACCTAAATTTAGAATTTATCTAGTTTATTTGTATCATTAATATTGCAAAAAATTCATTAAATCCTGTAAGTGAACCAATGCTATGTAAAGAGGTAGAATTTGTTTGAACTTTATAATCTTGCATGCCAGTCGGACCACCACCGCCACCTCTAAAGTATTGAGTGCTTTGGATAGTATATGGTAATTGAGATGTAATTATATTGTCGTCAGAACTCCCAGTTAGGTTAAAACCAGAAATTAACATAAACTTCCCTTCCAATTTTACTTTAAGATAACTGGCAGAATACCCATTATTTAATGGAACATCTACCCAGTCTGTGTACGAATGAGTATGTAGTAAATTGTTTTCGGTATTTATAACTACATCATGAAATTTAGTAGAGTAAGTATTATCATAACTTTTTTTAGGTAATTGACCAATAGAAGAACTGTCATTTGCAAATTGTGTTAAGTCTAGCTCTTTTATTACATTTCCATCTTTAATAATAGAAAACTTATTGTTAACTATGTTAGATAGTGAATATTCTGGTATTGCTTGTTCAGAAGTTACATTAACATCTCCAGTTTCATTAATAACAAATCTTCGGTTTGCTCCACCAGTTGGTTGTTTAGCGTCAATGTAGCTGTCTACAAGGTCGGAATATTGTTGTTGCGTTGGTTTGTCACCAGTTTCAAAATATGCTTTTAAAGTTTCTTTGTTTTGTTTCATTTTTTACTTTTTTATCGGTTTATTAAATTGTTTTCTGATAAAAAAGAGACGCTAAAAACGATTGGTTAGCGACTAAACTTTTTGTTTATTTAATTATTATTAATGAAAGGAACTCTTCCTTTCAAAGCAATAATATAATTGATTGCTAAATAGGGTTGGATATTGTTATGAGGTTGGTCCTCTCCATTATTCATGTTTGTAACTGATCCCCCAGTGATGCTATCTACTGAAGCAGTAAATGGTTTTAAGCTTGTGTCAGGTGTCTTATTTGAATAAAGGTTCATTTCGGTTCCAACTGTGTTTTCAGACTTAGCTAAAATACCAGAATTACTAGGGTCAGAAGAATCTCCAAGGTCATCAAATGCTGGAATTTCTATATTTGCAATACCAGAAGTAGGGTCAGTTACTACTGCAATGTGTGTATGTGAAGGCATTTCATTTTCTTTTAAAACATGAGTTTCTTCACCACCTTTTTGACCAGTAGAATAATTTGATAATTC
>JBELFC010000257.1:0-3002 GCA_042093175.1 Tenacibaculum sp.
ATTTGCAAAAGCCATGGATCGGTTTGAACCTATTTTACAAAATGTTTCTAATAAAGGAGGAACTTGGAAAGAATACAATGTGGCTAAAGAAAAAGTTATAGAGAAAACCAAGCCAGTCATTTTGGGATCTAAAGCTATTTGGGATTACTCATTAGAGGAAATAGAAATGTCGTTTGAAAAAATATAATGTTATGATAGTTTCTAGTCAAAAAATTTATACCCCTCAATTTATTTTTATTTGTTTGAGTTCGCTGTTTTTTTCTGCGAGTTATAACATGTTAATTCCAGAGTTACCAAGTTATTTAAGTAATTTGGGTGGTGCTGAATATAAAGGACTCATCATTGCTTTGTTTACATTAACAGCTGGTTTTTCAAGACCATTTAGTGGGAAATTAACCGATACTATTGGTAGAAAATCAGTGTTGATTATAGGTGCTCTAGTTTGTGTAGTTTCAGGGTTGTTTTATCCAATATTAACTAGTGTTTCTGGATTTCTGTTTTTGCGGTTGGTACATGGATTTTCTACAGGGTTTAGTCCAACAGCAATAGCTGCATATGTATCTGATATTATTCCTAAAAAACGGTTAGGTGAAGCAATGGGAATTCAGGGAATGTGTTTTAGTACTGGATTAGCTTTAGGTCCTGCTTTAGGAAGCTATATTAAACTATACTCAAATTATAATGTATTGTTTTACAGTTCTTCAATGATAGCTTTATTATCTATCATTTTAATTTTAAGAGTAAAAGAAACATTGGTTAATAAACAACAATTTACACTAGAGGTACTTAAAATATCAAAATCAGATATTATTGCAAAAGAAGCTTTGCCAGCTGCATATGTCACTTTCAGTACTTACTTAAGTTTTGGAGTTATGTTAACTTTAATTCCTGATTGGAGTGATCATTTAGGTATCATTAATAAGGGAACATTTTTTATTGCATTTACTATAGCATCCCTTTTTGTACGATTACTAGCGGGTAAGATTTCTGATGTTTATGGTCGTAAAATAATAATTACTATAGGATTAGTTATTTTAAGTATTGCACTATTATTACTTGGGAAATTAGAAAGTATTAATGGAATGTTGATAGCCGCTACATTATATGGAATTGCAATGGGAATAATCTCTCCAACGGTAAATGCATGGACAATTGATTTGAGTAATCCATTAACAAAAGGTAAATCTATAGCAACTATGTATATTGCTTTAGAAGCAGGAATAGGACTAGGAGCATTGCTCTCAGGATGGTATTATACTAACATGGTAGAAAAAATTCCTCAAATATTTTTTGTTTGTTCTATTATAGCATTTTTTGGATTGATTTATATACTTTTATATAAAAATAGAAATGAACTGTAGAAGTTTGAGGCATGATAAATACTTCTCTTTTACAAAAAGTAAGGGAAAATCAAGTGTATTTAACAATACCTAACATTATACTTATTAAGAGAGTTTATAAAGATTATTTTTTTATTAGCTTTAAAAAGTGATATAGCATAAATTATAACTTTTTACTATTTAAATATTTTTTTAAAGCTTCCCTGTAATTACTTCCTACTGGTATTTCAACATTATTTATGAAAACACACTTACCATTATATTGACTTATTTTAGATAAAGGAACAATATATGATTTATGAATTCTCATAAACTGATACGTATTTAAAATAACTTCTATCGATTTTAGAGTCTTTAAAGCCAAACAGTAGTTACTTCCTGTTACTATTTTTGCATAATCTTTTAAACCTTGAATATAGTCTATGTTACTTACTAAAATTTTAATGAATTCATCTCCTTCTTTTATAAAAAAAGAAGGGTCATTATTGTTTTCAGCATTCTTCTTTTTTAAGTTCTCAAAACGAGTAATTGCTTTTGTTATTCGTTGAAAAGAAATAGGCTTTAAAAGATAATCAATAACCTCAAGATCAAAACTTTCAACTGCATATTCGCTATAAGAGGTTGTCATAATAAACATGGTATTGCCTTTGTGAAGTTTAACAAGTTCAATACCAGATATTTCAGGCATTGCAATATCAGTAAAAACAATATCTATATGATGACCTTGTTTCAAATAATTAAAAGCTTCGATAGAGTTTGTAAATGTTTTTACAATTTCAAAATTGGAAAACTTTTTTAAATGATGTTCAATCACGTCTATGGCTAAAGGTTCATCATCTATTATTATAGTTTTATACAAATTCATTTAGTTTAAAGAGATGTTAAGTATTGTAATATATGTTTTTTCAAGATTATTAATTTTTAAACTAGAGTATTTCGGGTATAATAAATCTAATCGCTGTTTTAGATTTTCAAGCCCTTTTCCAGCTCTTTTATTCTTTTCAAAATGTTGTTTTTTTAGTACGCTATTTTCTACTGAAAATAAAAGTTTATTGTCTTCTAAATTTAATGTTATTCTAACAAAAGCATCTTTAGAATTAGTATAAAAACCATGTTTAAAAGCATTTTCAACAAGTGGAATTAAAAGAAATGGTTCTATTAATTTTTCATCATTTTTTATTCCATTAGTTTTGATTTGAATAGCAGCATTTTTACCAAAACGCATTTTTTCAATAGCAATATATTTAGTAATAAAATCTAACTCTTTTGTTAGTGGTACTTTATTAAAAGTGGTTTCATCAGTTAAATAGCGCATCATACTTGATAACTTTAGTATATAATCAGAAGTTTCTGGATGGTTTTTTAAAGATAAACTATATATTGAATTAAATGCATTAAATAAAAAGTGCGGTTGTAACTGATTTCGTAATAATTGCTCTTTAGCCTGATTTAATTCCTTTTCTAATGTTTTGTAACGATTAAAAAAATCTAATTTATTTATAAAATAAATACCTGAATAAAATAGTAGAGT
Organism: Tenacibaculum sp.; assembly: GCA_042093175.1. Lineage (GTDB taxonomy): Bacteria > Bacteroidota > Bacteroidia > Flavobacteriales > Flavobacteriaceae > Polaribacter. The sequence goes on from JBELFC010000257.1 coordinate 2,872, forward strand.
TTGACCTAAAAAACTTGTAAAATACTGAAATGTTTGTTCAAATGAAATATTAATATGTCTTCGATAATCTTTTAATGCTGCTAATATTATTAGTATTCCAATAAAAAACGCTATGAATCCTACTTTTTTCC
>JBELFC010000258.1:0-2977 GCA_042093175.1 Tenacibaculum sp.
TGTAGGTTATCTATATAGTATTAATAATCTAGGTTTATTTTATCAAAAACAAAACCAACATAAAAAAGCTATTGAATATTTTAAAAAAGGGTTGGTTTTTGATAGTATTAAAATAAAGCATCCAGTTCAATATGCTTTATTATTAGAAAACTTAGGAGCAAGTAATTTTCTATTGAATAATAGTAGTAATGTATTAAAGCAGTATCAAGAGGTTTTAAAAATAAGAGAAAAACAAAAAGATTTTAAAGGATTAAGTACAACCCATATAAATTTAGCGGATTACTATAAAGAGAAAAACCAATTTAAGAAAGCTAAGATTCATGCGAATAAGGCATTAAAGTATGCTAAACAAACCCATTATAACAAACGTTGGTTAGAGGCATTACTAAAATTATCTAAATTAAGCTCAGGAAAAAAAGCTTTAAAGTATTTGGAAGAACATATAGATTTAAATGATAGCCTTATACAAAAAGAACGTACGCAGAAAAACCAATTTGCAAAAATTAGGTATGAAACTACAAAGAAGGAAGAAGAAAATAGTTTCTTAAAAATAGAAAATGATAAAAAGCAAGATGAAATAGTACGTCATAAACAACAAAAAGTTATTGGTTGGCTGGTGGCAGTTGCTGGTTTTTTAAGTTTGGGTTTAAGTATTTTGTTTTTTGTATTAAGGCGTAGAAAATTACTATACCAAGCACAGTTACAGAAAGCGCAAGCACGTGAGCAAGAGCGTAAACAAATTGCAAAATCATTGCATGATGAGGTAGCAGGAGATTTACGTTTATTACATAGAAAGTTAGAAAAATCGCAGTTGTTTGAAGAGGCTGAAAAGCTAGATGCGGTTAAAGAAAATGTACGTCAACTATCGCATCAATTAAGTAGTGTGAGCTTTAAAAAAGTTGGCTTTAAAGACCAAATAATAAACTTAATTTCTGATTATTTTGAACTTACTTTTAAAATAACAGTAAAAGGATTGCATGAGCAAGATTGGTCGCAAGTTAATAGTGCAATAAAAAGATTATTGTATTTAAGTATTAGAGAAAGCATACAGAATAGTAAAAAACATGCCAAGGCAACAAAATTTACGATCGCTTTTTCAATACATAAAAAAAATGTATTTTTGGATGTCACTGACAACGGTATAGGTTTTGATACCTCTGTTAGTAAAAAAGGGATCGGTTTACATAATTTACAAGAAAGAGTTGAAGAGTTAAATGGAACACTATCAATTACTAGTACTGTAGGAGCTGGAACCGAAACACACATTCAAATACCTTTAAATGTCTGAAAAAATTAAAATACTTTTTGTTGATGATCATCAACTAATTATAGAAGGAATTCTTTCCTATCTAAAAGATATTGATGGTCTAGAAATTACAAGTACCAATTCTTGTGATGAAGCATTTAACTTAGTAAAATCTCACTTAAATACTGATCCGTATCAAATACTTTTTACTGACTTAAGTTTTGATAATGCCAGTGATAACTCAAATATTGATGGTGGTGAAAACTTAATTAAAGCACTTCAAAAAGAAAATGTACCTATAAAAATAGGAGTAATAACTGGGCACTCTGAAACAAATAGAGTGTATAATGTAGTGCGTAACTTAAACCCGTTAGCTTATATTTTAAAAGGAAAATGTAATACTACTGAATTGAATTTCGCAATCCAAAAAATGTTAGCAGATCAGGTGTATTATACTCATGAAATTCATGAAAAATTATTAAAAAGAGCATTGATTGAAATTCAAATGGATGATGTTGCTGTTCAAATTTTAAAAGAACTACCAAAGCATTCAAAAATATCTAATATGGAAGGTATTATCACTAAAAGTGATGGAAACCTTGTTAAAATTAGAGCTATAGAAAGTAAGTTAGCCAAGCTACGTACTGATTTAGATGCAAATAATAATACAGATTTAGTATTGAAAGCTAAGGAGTTAGGGATACTTGACTAATCCTTTGCGGAAAATCACACTATTTACTGCGGAAATCCCCTTTTGTAACTTTTAAGTAAAAGATATCTTTGTTATAGAATTAACACTGTAAGGGAGAAATTCTAGAAAAGAAGAGAAAAGATCAAAAACCTTTTAGCATATTAGTTAAAAGGTTTTTTGTGTTAAAATACTTTCCTTAATAATTAAAGATTCCTTTTAAATTTCTACAAGGAATTTGTTTTTATAGTATAAGAATAAATTTTTTAATATTTAACTAATTGATTTAAAAAATGTTAAATGTGTTTTTTGCGGAAAACTACATTTTTTTCTGCGGATATCCCCTTTTTTAAAAAGTAAATGAAAACTACATTTGTTGCATCACTCATTTAATGAGCGGATATTTTAAGGGGAAAAACAAAACCTTCTAGTTTCTCATACTACTAGAAGGTTTTTTTATGCAGTAAATTTAAGGTAACGGAAAGTTACATTTTAAAGTGCGGGAAACCCCTTTTGTACACTTGTATTTCAATATACATTTGCAGTGTTGTTTAATTAAACACAAAAATAAAGGGAAATTCAAAGTAGTATATAATGGGGAAAATATTCGTAAAAAAAGCAAACAATGTATTGGTAACTTTATTAACAGGATTAGCCGAGTTAGGAAAAGGAGCGAGCTACGCACTTAAGCATTAAAAAATATTCAATAATAAATAAAAACCTCCTAGATAAAGTTCTAAGAGGTTTTTTTATGGGTTAAACCGAACTACGGAAAATTACATTTTTAGATGCGGAAATCCCCTTTTAGGAATTTTCATTACGAGGTACATTTGCCGTGTCACTCATTTATTGTGAGTAGATAAATTAAGGGGAAAAAGAAACCTTCTGACTTAGCTGTCTAGAAGGTTTTGTTTTTAGTAGAAGTATATTATAACAATAAGAATAAAGTTTTTAATATTTAACTAATTGATTTAAAAAATGTTAAATATGTTTTTTGCGGAAAACTACATTTTTTTCTGCGGATATCCCCTTTTTTAAAAAGT
>JBELFC010000259.1:0-2967 GCA_042093175.1 Tenacibaculum sp.
ATTCTACTTTTTGAATATATTCATCTGATACACTATTTCCTTTTGATGAACAATAGTTAACTGGAGCTGTTCCAGTAGTTGTTACACTAACATTAGATGCTGCTCCATCTCCTCCAGATGAACATTTTGCTTTCACTACACATGCATAAGCTGTTCCTGCAGTTAAGCCAGTAATTACCTTAGATGTTCCATTAACTGTACTATCTGTTCCATTAACTGTTACTGTATAAGAGCTTGCTCCTGTAACTGCTGTCCATGTTAAAGTAAATCCATTATCATTTATACTTGAACCTGCAAAATTAGAAGGTGCTGCTAATGCACAAGGTTCAGTAAATGCATCACCTACACCAACAGCATGCCATGCATTAGTTACTGATTTTACTTCATTACTATTCGCTCCATATAAATCAGTAGCTGCTGATATAGCACCATTTCTAGCATCCTCAAATTTAGAGTTAGCAGATAAATAATTTACTTCTAAACGATAAGAAATTTTAGCTGCTTTAGTCATTCCAATACCTGTAACATTAAATGAATTATTAATATCATTTGTTCCAGATCCACCTACTGTTAATAAATAAAACCAGTAGTTTAAAACTCCTGAATTTGTGTGTACACCACAATAGTCATTTGATTGCGTTGGTGTACCACAATTTGGTTCTTTCCAATAAGTTCCTCCATAAGTATCAGGTTGATTTCTTTCATTAGGATTACTCATAGAACGTAAAGCTACTGCGCCAGTTCTTCTATCTATTTCATCACCTATTAACCAAACTGAAGCACTTGGTGCACTATCATTACCATTTCCTTTTGCAAAATGTTCAACTGCAGCTCCCCAAATATCAGAAAACCCTTCATTTAATCCTCCAGATTCTCTTTGATAAGCTAAGTTTGCAGTATTTGAACAAACAGCATGACCTATTTCATGAGCTGCAACATCAATAGATGTTAAAGCATCAAAATTACCATTTCCTTCATTTCCATTTGATGATCCATCACCATAAGTCATTACCGAACCATTCCAAAAAGCATTATCATAACCTAATCCACCTGCTACATTATCGTAATGTACATAACTATTTATTGCTGCTCCAGATCCGTTAAAACTATTTCTATTGTGTTTAGATTGAAAATAGTCATATGTTTTCTCAGCTCCCCAGTGCGCATCTAAAGCTGCATTATCTTTTGCTGCATTATCAAATTCTGCCGCTGTCCAATTATTATCAGCATCAGTAAAATTTGTTGAAGGATAACTCGGTTGACCTCCACTATTATAAGTGTTAACTCCATTTCCTCTAGTATTGTCTCTTAGCGCATAACTACTACCAATTACCCTAGTAGTTATAGACTGTGTACCACTATACCTAGTTGCTGCATTACCAGTAGCTAAAGTTTCAATAATTTTATCTTTTATACTACCATTTACTGTTCCTAAATTCTTTGAAGAATGTGCATGTTCATCTAAATGCTTAATTATTGCATTAAAAAACAAAACTTCCCCAGTATGAGCATCTATGTATAGATAACCTCTACTTAAAGGCTGTGTTGCATAGATATCAAATTTATATGCCAATCTTGCTTTATCTTTTCCTATAACTTCTCCTGGAAGTATTAACAACTCTCCCTCTGGCTTTTTATAGTTATCCATTTCTTTTGCTGCTTTAGGAGAATCCCAAAGATATTTTTCAGCACCTGTATGGCTTATTGCTCTATTAAAAGCTATTTCTTTAGATAATTTTGGAACTATATTCACACTACTTACATCATATAGTTCTCCGTTCATACTCTGTAAGTTCCCATTCTTTGCATGCGCCATGTAGGTAGCAAACTCAACCTTAATCCCTTTAAATTTCTGTTGATATTTATTATGTGTAAAACCTAATTCATCTTGCCTAGATTGTACTTTTATTAAATTATCTTCAGAAGATAATCTAAGTTTTTCTTTAATTAAAACTGGAGCTTTGGTTAAAGAAATTTTTGAAGAAGTTTTAAATTTAATTTGTCTTGGTTTAGTGTTATCTTGAGCGTTCATTGTGAACACACCTGACAACAAAAAAGCCAAAAACATTGCGTTTTTAACGTAACTTTTTTTCATTTTTAGATGGGTTTAATTTAAAATTGTAAAAAAGCCCCAAGAGAATCTCAGGGCTTAGGTAGTTAGTTTTTACTTTTTAATAAATTTAGTTGTTAATGATTTTTGACCATCATTTACTTCTAGAATATAAACCCCAGAATTTAATTTTGAAACATTAAGGTTTGAAGTATTTAATTCACCTGATAATACAACGCTTCCTAAAGTATTAGTTACTCTATATGTTGAATTTTCAGCTCTTGATGCTAATTTTACTTGTACAAAATTAGTTGCAGGACTTGGATAAGCCATTAAATCCAAAACATTTTCATTTGTTAATGGTGCAACATTATCTAAAATTGTACCTCTACTTACATTTGCAGTAATATTTACCGTATAGTCTTCAACTTCTCCATAAGAAAATGTTTCACAAGCAGTTTGAGTTGCATTCCATTTCATAGAAACACGCATTCTTGTTGTTCCTAAACTAGCTCCTGATGGTACATTTACGTTGTATGATAAATTCCCTGAACTTGTTGAGTTTCCTGATGCTACTTTTTCACTTGATTCAAAAGTTCCATTCTGGTTATAATCAATCCATATTGAGTAATATTCATTATATGCAGTACTTGTAAAACCTGCGCTTACTATTAATTGATTTGTACTTCCCTGAGCTACTGTTGCCGTTTTAGATGTGAAATCACCATATCCTCCATTTGCAGCTGTAGTATTAGTCATTCCTCCGAATGATACATAATCAATCCACTCGTAATTTATATTATTTCCTTTCGAAGCACAATAAGACACTGTATTTGATAAAGTAGTTACATTTACAACATTGCTTGAACTTGATTCATTTGATGCTGCATCTTTTGCTTTTACTGAAAAAGTATATG
>JBELFC010000260.1:0-2952 GCA_042093175.1 Tenacibaculum sp.
TGTAGGTTCACTATACTACCATTATTTAAATTATTTACCAGGTGTTAATATTGAAATTATCATCATTACCACTATAATCTTGGCTCTTTTAATTGTAATCATTCTTATGGCTTTACCTAAAATTAGAGCAAAATACCATAATCAATTTGAATTAACCCATAGATTAGGTGGATGGACAGTGCTGATTTTATTTTGGATACAAATGTTCTTATTTATTAATATTCAAAATACTCAAAATACTATTTTTTACAATTCTAATTTTTGGATTTTGATAACTCTTACAACAAGCGTTATTTTACCTTGGTTACGACTTAAAAAAGTAGATATCGAAATAGTAAAACCTTCTAACCATGTAGCGCTTACATCTTTTAATTATGGTGTTACTCCATTTGCTGGTTCATCTACTGCTTTAAGTAAAAACCCTTTATTAGAATGGCATTCTTTTGCTAATGTTCCTGCTCCTGACAAAGATGGATTTAGATTAACCATATCTAGAGCTGGAGATTGGACTGGTAACTTCATTTCTGATAAACCTGAAAAAATTTGGGTTAAAGGTATACCAACTGCTGGAGTTGGTAACGTAGATAAACTATTTAAAAAAATCATTTGGGTTGCTACTGGAAGTGGAATTGGTCCTTGTATTCCACATTTACTATTAAATGAAACTCCATCCGTTCTTATTTGGGCCACAAGAAATCCAGAAAAGACTTACGGAAAAGATTTAGTTAATGAAATTAAAGCAGTGCAACCAGATGCTATTATATGGGACACAGATGCTAACGGAAAACCTGATTTAGTTAAACTAGCTTACAAAGCTTATAATGATTTTAACGCTGAAGCAGTAATATGCATTTCTAACCAAAAACTTACTCAAAAAGTAGTTCATAATATGGAATATAGAGGAATTCCTGCTTATGGAGCTATTTGGGATTCATAAAAATCAATTTAAATATCATAAAAATGAATGTACTATTTGAACAAATAGGAAGGGTCGTTGTTGCCAAATTAAACCGACCTAGCGCATTGAATGCGTTAAATACTGAAACTATGTATGAACTAATTTCTAAACTAGAGAAATTTGATAAATCACCTTCTGTAGGCTGTATAATTATCACTGGAAGTGAAAATATATTTTGTGCAGGTGCTGATATCAAAGAAATGGCATCTAAAAATTTTTCTCAAATGTTTGAAGAAGATTATTTTGGATACTGGGAAGTTTTTTCAAAAATAAAAACTCCAATAATAGCAGCAGTTTCAGGCTATGCTTTAGGTGGAGGTTGTGAATTAGCAATGATGTGTGATATAATTTTGGCTTCAGAAAACGCGGTCTTTGGTCAACCAGAAATAAAGTTAGGGGTAATACCTGGTATTGGTGGTACCCAAAGGCTTACATCCCTAGTAGGTAAATCTAAAGCTATGGATATTATACTTTCTGGAAGAAATATTGAAGCTAAAGAAGCAGAAAACATTGGATTAGCTTCCAAGATTTTTTCTCAAAACAATTTCTTAAAAAATGTTATAAAATACGCTAAAAACATTGCTAATTACTCTAAAACGGGCTTAATAGCATCAAAAGAATCCATTAATCAATCCTTAGAATGCAGTTTAAAAGATGGAATTCTGTTTGAACGAAGAATATTTCATTCACTATTTAATACCCAAGACCAAAAAGAAGGAATGGATGCCTTTTTAGAAAAACGAACAGCAAATTTTAACTCAATTTATCAACCTATTAAAAAATAACTTTATTATGAAAAAATTAATAATAACATTCGTACTACTTATTGTATCAATATATACTATTTACAGTCAAGATAAAAAAGAAAATAAAACTAGTTTTGCAATTATGCCTATACATAATAGCGGTGCAGGATTTAATAATGTCTTCTTAGGGTCACATCAAATAAAACCAAAAACAAATTTAACTTTTTATAGTGTTTTTTGGGTAAATCCATCTTTTGGTAATCAAGGAAAAGATTTATTTTTAGAAACAGGTATCGGTTTAGGGTATTCGTTAGCGAATAATAAATTATATATAAACCCAAGTTTAGGTTTTGGGCATGGAAAATTACTATCTGGAGCGGCAGAAACTAAAATTGCTGAAAGTATAATACCTAGTTTATTTATGATTTATAATTCTGGCAGATTTGAATTTGAAGCATATACAGCTTATTATAAAAGTTTAAGAGGTGAAGGAAATTCTCAAGACTTAATGCTTAATTGGGTAATACCTGGTTTTAAAATTAATAAGAGTTTATCTATAGGTGGTTTTTATGAGCATTTAGGCCAAACTCGATCAGATAATGGAAATACAGTTACACTATATCAATATTTAGGTGCTTATATTAAAACTACACTTAATAATGGTGTTTGGTTTAGATTCGCAGCTGGACCAAATATTTCAGGTGATCGCGTAAATTCAAAAGAATTTTATAAAATACAAGCTTTTATACCTATTTAATATTAACTTTTTACTGATTTATAACTTGGAAAACCAAGGAGAATAATCTCTTTGGTTTTCCTTTTTATAAAAATTACAAGAATATAATATTATTTTATAACTCTAACCTTAATTATCTCTACTTTTGCATCCAGAAAAAATTTAATTATGCAATTATTAAAACGTTTTGGATATTATCTTATAGGACTAGCATTAGGCTCTGTTGCTGTGTTATTTTTTTGGAAAAATAAAAATGTATCATTTGATTATGGTATGGATGCTAGAACTTTAAAATCTATAAGAATAAAAAAACGAATCTTTTCTGAAGATACTAAACAAATACTTTTAACTAAAAAAATTGATACTTCATATATTTCTCAAATTTTAAAAAATGGAGATGTTGATTTTGGTAAAAGCAAACCAAGACAAAAGCCTTGTGCAGAATATTACATTACTGGAAAAGACAGTTTAAAAAACATGAGTTTATACGTAATACGCTGCGACTCTTCTGC
>JBELFC010000261.1:0-2950 GCA_042093175.1 Tenacibaculum sp.
TAATTTAACTGCATATTCAATTTAGTTGTTAAACTATCTGAGGCATAATTATAATATATATTACTTGTTAATGTCTTATCTTTTTCATTTGTGAACTCATCTAATAATGTAAACCTTAATTTCTTCCAATTTAAATACTCATTAGTCTTTCCTATAGTTTTATTATCACTATTATAAATATTATAATTCCATGAAGTTCCAATTATTGCATTTTTATTAATACTATACTCTACCCCAAACTTTCCTGAATATGATGTTGCTTTTGGTAGCCAGTCATTCAGTTGTTCCAAAGTTTTCACCTCAGTTATAGAAGTTATTTCACGTATAATTTCTCTTTCATTTATAGAATTATTAATTGCATACCTTGTTCCAAAATTGATATTCCAATTTCCAGATTGATAATACAAATTTAATCCATTACTGTTTTTAAAATACTCCCCACCATTAGAGCTATATAAACTTCCAGTTAAACCAATATTATTTCCTTTTTTTAATTCAATATTAATAATCCCAGCTGTTCCAGAAGCGTCATAACGTGCCGAAGGGTTCACTATTATCTCTATTTTTTTTATATTCTCACCCCCTAAAGTTTTTAAATATTGATTCAATGCTTCTCCTGAAAGTAGTGAGCGTTTTCCGTTAATCATCACTTGCAAATTTCCATTTCCTCTAAAGACAATATTTTCATCTTTATCTAATCGCATTCCTGGAAGTTTACTTATCGTTTCTAAACCATTGTTACCTTCTCCAATTCCTGCTAGTTCAACATTATAAATTAACTTATCTCCTTTTAACTTTATAAGTTTCTTTTTTTGAAAAATCTCAACCTCATCCAATTCCTCTATACTTTCAATCAATACAATGTTTTTAATTGTGTCTTCCAAAACTATAAAATGATCTGATGTATAACTCTTATACCCTAATAAATCTGCTTTTATGTACACATTAGCTTCTTTTTTAATTGAAATTTTATAGTTCCCTACTTCATCAGAATAAGAATGTGTTATTAATTTATTAGTATTGGCATCAAAAACTGTAATTGCTACATAGCCCAAATTTGTTATTACTGAAGAAGAAGTAACTGTTCCTTTTAACTCAATTTCAATTTGCCCAAAGATTAAAAATGATTGCAACCATAAAAAAGTAATAAAAAGTAATCTCATAATATCATTATTTTTTTGATACTACAACATTACATCATATGACTAAACTCTTATTTTTTATTACACCAACATCTAGTTTTACTACATAAACAATAGTAAATTTATTAGTTATATTTTAGTTGTATAAAAATACGCTTTTGTATAAAAAAAGCTAAGGATTGTCCTATTTTTAAAATAACTACTATTTATCAATGTATTTTTGATTTATGAAATTAACTAAAGAATTAAAATACAATTTACTTATTGTTTTCACATTAGTAGTGATGGATTTATTATGGAATGAGATAACACAAAACAATTCATCAAAGCACCAATTTAAACATCCTTATTACTTTCTTCATTTCACTTCAAACTTTTGTTTTTACGGTATTTATGTTCTTAATTATTTAGTTTTTGCTCCTCGGTTTTTAGTCAAAAAAAGACTTCTTTTTTATGCATCTTCTTTTCTAGCAATGATTTTATTATTTGCTGGAACTCGATACGTTTTAGAAGAAATTATTTTCTTTAATATTACCGGATTACATAATTACAATATTGAAAATCCTAACCTAGTTACTACTTATTTGTTTGATTCTTTTTATTATACATTTCGTTTCTGTTTATATAGTAGTGTTGTGTATTTATTGTTTAGATATATTGAAAACAAAGAGCAATTACATAAATTAAATTTAGAACATCAAAAAGCACAACTAACTACTTTAAAAGCACAGATAAGTCCTCATTTTTTATTTAACACCTTAAATAATTTCTATATAGAATTATATGACGAAAAACCAGACACTGCTGAAGATATTTTAAAACTCTCTCAGTTATTACGCTATGTTACTTATGAAACTTCAGATGATTTCATGCTTTTAAAAAAAGAACTTAAATTTATTAAAGATTATTTATACTTTTTTAAACGTAGATATGAAGACAACTTTCATGTACATTTGAGTATTAATGGAGTTATAGAAAACCAACGGATTCCTTCCTTAATTTTAATTCATTTTATTGAAAACGTTTGCAAACACGGAATCATAAACGACAACAAACGTCCTGCCAAAATAGAAATTAATATAACAAATAATGAATTAGAAATAATTACAGAAAATTACATTAACTCTTCAGAAAAATATATGGGCGCTGGTATTGGGTCAAAAAACATTCAAAAAAGACTAAATGTTCTTTTTAAAGATACATATTCCTTAAATTATCAACAAAAAGAACCTATTTTTAAAGCATTTTTAAAACTACCTTTATGAGTAAACTGTTAACCTGTATTATTGTTGACGATGAACCACCTGCTATTCGCCTATTGGAAAAATACGTAGCCAAAATTTCTTTTTTAGAATTAAGAGCAACCTTTACGAATCCTTTAGAAGCTTTACTAAGTATAGAAAAAGGAGGTATTGATTTAGTTTTTTTAGACATTCAAATGCCAGAGATATCAGGTATTCAATTATCTAAAATAATCAATCAAAAAACAAAAGTGATTTTTACAACAGCATACCCACAGTTTGCTATAGATAGTTATGAAGTTGCTGCTATTGATTATTTATTAAAACCTATTGATTTCGAGCGTTTTTACAAAGCTGTTTTAAAAATTCTAAAAAAAGAAACCATTGTAAAAAACAGTTATCAAAAAGATGATTTCTTCTTCTTTAAAACTGACGGTAAAAATAAATTTTCAAAAGTATTTTTAAATGACATTTTATACGTAGAAGGATTAAAAAACTATGTTTCTATTTATCTAAAAAATGAACGAATTATTACCTACAATACATTAAAACATATTAATGAAAATT
>JBELFC010000262.1:0-2909 GCA_042093175.1 Tenacibaculum sp.
ATTAAAAAAGTTAAGTCTCCTGTAGTAACACTTAAACTAGCACCAAATGCTAATCCTTTTCCAGATTCCAACATATTTAAATCACGCATGTAATCTAATTCAGAAACATCTAGCCCTAAGATATCAGCTACAATAGGCGGTGGTGGTGGACTTCCTGGTAAGTTATCTCCAACCATGAAATAACTATCCATTTTTACTTTTAAAATACCAAGATCAATTTTAATTCCAACCCTATCTTCTGGAGTTCCTATTAATAAATGCCATTCATCTGATGACACATAAAAATCTAACCAACCAGCCCTTCCAGAGGGTCCAACTCCTTTTATAATTCCAAAATTTATATATACTTCAGATGTTGCTTGAAAAATATCGTTTACAAAATCAAATCCTATAAATACATTCGCAGAAATAGCTCCTGAAGGACTTTGGGCTGGTATTCCTGGATTATCTTTATCTGCTATACCTGATAAATTACTACTCACTTTATCAAAAAAGTCATTTGGTAAGGCAGCAATTAACTCTCCAAAACCTTTAAAATAAATTTCTTGTAATCCACCTGACTTTCTAAAAGCCATTCCAAATTCAACTGTTGCATGGAATAAATCTTCTGAGTTTTGTGTTATAATTCCTACAGAGGCTTTCATTCCAAAAGCATTATCTTCATATGGCTCATAAATAACCCCAGAAGTTGAGGCTCCAATTTCTTTAAAGGCCGCATCTTTTACATTTGTATTACCAGCCATCTTCATTCTATTGTAAAAACCTCCTCCAAAAGAATTTAACGCAAAACCTGTAAAGACTGGGATTCCATTTGGTATAGTTACTTGTGCATCAGCAAACCAATATCTAAAAGTTTTCGTTCTTCCAAATAATGCTTTTGCTTCAACTTCTAACTTCATTCCCTTAGAAAACTTAGCTCCTACTGCACCAGCAAAACCAGTTCCATATGTAGGGTCGTCTTCAAAAATAAAAATAGCTCCTTTTAATTGCATTCCTGCAACCTCCATTTGTATAAATAGATGTTCTAGTTTTACGCCATCAAACTTCCATTTATTTCCTTGTTCATCTAATTTACCTTTAATCGCTAATTTAGAAGCTCCTCCATTAGCTCCGTCACCTTCAGATGTAAGATTTATTTCAAAATCGAAAAATAACTCGGCTCTGTTACCTGTAGGAGTCCTTAATCCTATTTCATTTATAGCTATTGGAAAATTAGCAATCTTCAATTTTCCTTTTACCCCAAAATATTCGACGGAAAAATTGGGGGACTCCGTTTGAAGTACCATTTTTTGAAAAGTAATTCCTTCAAAATTTATAACGCTTTTAGAAGTATCTTTTGGAGGACTTGATGCTTGATTTGGTTTATCCTTTTTAAGTCCAGATGCAAGATTTAATGAACCATTTAGACTCGCTTTGGGTCTAAATTCACCATCTTTAACTTTCATTTCTATATAAGAATCTTTAGTTAAATGTACATTGGCTTTCCATACATTAAATCTAATATCTTTTTCTGTTTTAACCGATAATTTATATTCACCTGGTTGAAAAACAGCATTATACTGCAAACTATCTAACTGAGAAACAGGTAATACTAGTTTACCATTAAACTCTCCTCCTCTTAAATTATTTGTTTCAATATCTAATAAGAAATAATCTAATGAAAAATCCCATCCAGAGGCAGAACCTTCTTTTAACCCAATTACATTTTCACCAATAAATTTACCCGTAACTCCTTGTCCATCGATAATTAAGTCAGTAGCACCAAAAGCAACTCTTTTATCACTATTTTTTTTCTTAAATTCTGGAGGTAAAATTACTTTTAATGATTGTACATATACACCTCTCCATAAATTAGGTTCTTCTTTGTAGTATTTATTTAAATAAGAAGCAGGCGTAGCCTCATCGTTTCGTAAATCGCTAAAATCAAAAACAGCTGTATTTAACTGAAAAGTTGTACCCTCTAACCCTTTTATTCCAAACTCAGGTAACGATATATTTACAACCATATCATTCCAATCTGCAATAGATGTTTTAAAATCTGCTTCTACATACCCAATTTTCTTTTTACCATTTTTATCAACTGGATGTAATAAACCATTTGCAAACTTAATGTTTGCATCCAAGCCCATTTCTTTAAAACCTGAACAATCAACAATAGCATAGGTTCCCGGATTTTCAAAACTTCCTTTTAACGTTAGTAATACAGAACCTTGATTAAAGTTTACAGTAAATTGTGATATTAAATTTAATTTAGCTTCTCCTACAATTCCTCCTTCATGTGATAGTTTAACATCTGAAGCCCCTAAAATTAATACTTGATCTCCTCTGTCTGGATTTGTACTTGGTAATTCTACCTTTAAAAAAACTGTTAACTCAGTATACGCTGGTTTGAAAACAGCTTTAGCAATACCAACTGTATACTTTACGTTACTAATACTTACTGGTTTTATAGCAACTGGAAGTTCACTTAATCCGTCTTTAGTTAAAACATCAATAAAATTAGCAGACTCTTCAATACTTTTAAATGTATTTTCTGCCATATCTAGCCATTTTTTATTGACTAGAGAATCTACTGTATTAAATTGAAATCCTTGATTTGTAAAACGCTTTTTTACAACAGGTGCATCTACTTTATCAAATTTTTCTAATGAAGAAAAATTACGAAACATTTTCTTATTAGTAAAAGGTAATGGTTTTACAGATTTCTCTTTAGTTACTAAACTATCTTTTTCAATTGTATTTTTATCTACATTAAATCTGGTATTTGAAAAAAGATTAATACTGACAAATACAACTATTAAAAAACTTAAGGGTAATTTTTTACTCATAATTTTTGTTGATTTTCTTTTTAAAGCTTTGACTAGGCCAAAATCATTTTTTTAAACTCAATAGAAGAATCATATTCATTT
>JBELFC010000263.1:0-2906 GCA_042093175.1 Tenacibaculum sp.
CCCCTGACCCCTTGGGTGTAAACCAAGTGCTCTGAACCAACTGAGCTACGCGCCCGTATTGCAATTAACTATTCAAGGTTGTGGGCGCGAAGGGATTCGAACCCCTGACCCCTTGGGTGTAAACCAAGTGCTCTGAACCAACTGAGCTACGCGCCCTTGCTTGTTAATTGCGGGTGCAAATATATAACTGTTTTTTAAAACTACCAACAGTTTTTTTAGTTTTTTTTCATAAAATTTCTGCAACAACAAATGTACTCCCTCCTATATATCCTACATCACTTTTCCCCATTTTCAACATCATACCCTTAACCGCCTCTTTTACAGATAAAAAAGTATCACCATTCAAATTATAACCTTTAGCTTTTTCTTTTAATTCAATTTCTGACAGTCCTCTTGGAATATTTGGTTTACAAAAATAATATTTTGCATTTTTTGGAAACATCGGTAATATCTCTTCTAATTTTTTATCAGACACAACCCCTAAAACAATATGTATTTTTTCGAATTTTTCTTTTTTAAGTTGATTTAATACATAAAACAAACCTTCTTTATTATGAGCAGTATCACAAATTACCCTAGGAGATTCCTGTAATATTTGCCATCTCCCTTTTAAATTTGTGTTTTTTACTACACTCAACAGACCATTTATTATATTTTCTTCTGTCACAGAAAAACTCTTCAACTGTTTTATCACCTCAACAGCTGTTTTTGTATTCTTTACTTGATAATCGCCTAATAAATCTGTTCTATACTTACTTTTTATATCGGATGCAAATATTATTTCTGAGTTACATTCTTTAGCTTTGTCAATAAAAGTAGTGGTTGTTTCTTTTTGACGTTCTCCAATTACAACTGGAACATTTCTTTTTATTATACCTGCTTTTTCAAAAGCTATTTCTGACATAGTTTCTCCCAAAAACTGTGTATGATCCAAACCTATATTGGTAATCACAGAGACTTCAGGGGTGATTACATTTGTTGAATCTAATCTACCTCCTAAACCTACTTCTATTACTGCAACATCAACTTTTTCTTTTTTAAAAACATCAAAAGCCAACCCAACTGTCATTTCAAAAAACGATAACCTTTGGCTTTCCAAAAATGTTTTATTTTCTGAAATAAAATTTACAACTGTATCTTTAGAAATTTCTTCACCATTAACTCTAATTCGTTCTGTGAAATTTTTTAAATGAGGAGAAGTATACAATCCTACCTTATATCCGGCTTCCTGTAATATTGATGCCAACATATGACTTGTTGACCCTTTCCCATTCGTACCTCCTACATGTATCGTTTTAAACTCCCTATAAGGATAATTCAAATGATTTGAGAATGCTTTTATATTCGTTAAATCTTTTTTAAACGCTGTTTTACCTTCCTTTTGATACATAGGTAACTGCGCAAACATCCAATTTAAAGTTTCTTGGTAGTTCATTAGCTATAATTGAATCATCTAAATGAAATATTTAGACCAAAATATTAAGTTACTTCGATTATATTTATAAAATTATTGAGATAAGGAAAACTTATATACAATAGTTCCTTTTTGTTTAGTTGGTGCATTACTATCAGGGTTCCACTTTGTTCTTAAAGCTGCCTCTTTTGCAGGCTTCAATAAACAAGGAGCTGTATTTGTTGACCCCTTTACTCCGGCTATAGCTTTTATCACTTTACCATTTTTATCTACTTCTATACTCACAACTACCACTCCCTCTTCCTGGCAGTCGGGCTTTTTAATTGGTTTAGAGACGGCTTTTCTTCCAGCTAAATTATAGTTCCCTCCAGAACCACTTCCTGAATTACCATAATATTTAGAAGAATTCGGATCTCCATCTTTGTTTCCTTTAACACCTTGCTTTGAATCATCTCCTTCACCTGTATTTGCTCCATCTTTTGATGTACCATTTAACAAACTATTCAATGCATCCTTTGTAGCTTTTGAAGGCTTAGGCTTAGGTTTTTCTTTAGGCTTAACTTCTTTAGGTACTTCTTTTACTTTTTCTTTTTTCTCTTTACTTTTTTCTACTACCGGAACATCTTTAGCAGTATCATCTGTAATTACTTCCTCTTTAATTGTTTCTGAAGGAGTTTCTTCAACCTTCTCTTCAACAACTTCTTCCACTTTTTCAGGTACTGACTGTTTTTTAGTTTTTTCAACAGGTTCTCCACTTCCTACATTAGAATTACCAAAATTAATAGCTAATCCGTACTCTATTGGTGGATCAAGATATTTCATTCCATAATTAAAAATCCCAAACAACAATAACAACAATATAACTGCTGTTATTACTGCTGACTTTTTCTTATGTTTTGTATCTAATATCGACATACTATTTGCCTTTTACAGCTAAAATCATTTTTAATTTATTCTTATTTGCTATATCAATAACCTTCATTACATTTTTGTAAGGAACATTCTTATCTCCTCTAATAACTACTGTTTTCTTTTTATCTGCTCCTACTTTAGACAAGATTTCTCTTTCTAAGTTAGCAGCATTCACTTTAGATTTATCAATATAAAAAGCTGAGTTCTTAGTTATAGTTACCGCAATAGAAGTATTGTTTTCAGTTTTCCCTCCTGCCTTAGGTAATAAAACATCAATTGCACTTACTGTAACCAACGTTGAAGTAAGCATAAAAAATATTAACAACAAAAAAACAATATCAGTCATTGACGACATGTTAAAACTTGGATCTACTTTATTTCTTCCTCTTAAGTTCATTACACAGGCTCATTTAAAAGATCTAAAAATTCTACCGATTTAGCTTCCATTTGATAAACTACCTTATCTGTTCTAACAACTAAATGATTGTATGAAATATAAGCTATAATCCCTACAATTAAACCTGCTACTGTTGTTGTCATAGCTGTATATAATCCATCAGACAACATTTTTATATCTATT
>JBELFC010000264.1:0-2797 GCA_042093175.1 Tenacibaculum sp.
ATCATTAAAATATCAACGTAAAGTTGCACAAGCTATTAAAAGAGCTCGTCACTTAGCTTTAATGCCATACGTTGGTGATATGTTAAAATAATAAAGAAGTAGAAACATGGAATTGATATTAAAACAAGACGTAGAAAACTTAGGTTTTAAAGACGATGTTGTAACCGTTAAGAATGGTTATGGACGTAACTGCCTAATACCTCAAGGATTTGCAGTTTTAGCTACTTCTTCAGCTAAAAAAGTATTAGCAGAAAATTTAAAGCAACGTGCTTTTAAAGAAGCTAAATTAATAGAAGATGCTACTAAATTAGCAGATACTGTTAAAGGATATGAACTTAAAATAGCATCTAAAGTTGGTTCAGGAGACAAATTATTTGGATCTGTAAACAATGCTGATGTTGCTGTTGCATTATCAAAAGCAGGAACTGAGATAGATAGAAAATTTATCAAAGTTACTGGTGGTAATGTTAAAAGATTAGGTAAATATAATGCAGCTGTTCGTTTACACAGAGCAGTAGTAGCAGATATTGTATTTGAAGTTGTTGCTGAAAAGTAATAGTTTTTAACACAAAATATATTAAAAATCCGCTATAAGCGGATTTTTTTATGAATAAAAACAGGGTTTTTCCTGTAATAATTTTCTTTTATTTATAGTATGTTTGCAAAACGGATAGATAAATAGGGGAATTTATCTGTAACTTCTAACCAATTCTAATATAATTCGAAGAAAGGATTGTATTAAAAAACTCCAATATTTTATAGAAAAAATTGGAGTTTTATTTTAGTTAATAACTACCTGTTCTTGATTTCGTACTATGTCTTCAAAGGTTTCTCTTTTTCTAATTAAATAATCTTTCCCTTTATAAAGCATAACTTCTGCAGGTCTATACCTTGAGTTGTAGTTTGAAGCCATAGAAAAACAATATGCACCCGCATTGTGGAAACATAATATATCATCTTCAGCTATTTCTGAAATTCGTCTATTTGAACCAAATGTATCGTTTTCACATATATACCCAACTATACTATAAAATCGTTCTCTACCTTTAGGATTAGATATATTTTCAATATGATGATATGAGTTATAAAACATTGGTCTTATAAGATGGTTTAAACCACTATCAATACCAGCAAACACCGTTGATGTTGTTTGTTTTATAACATTTACTTTAGCTAGAAAATAACCAGATTCACTTACTAAAAATTTACCAGGTTCAAACATTAAGGTTACATCTTTTCCGTAATTTTTACAAAATTCATTAAATCTAGTGGAAAGTTTTTTACCTAATTCATCAATGTTTGTTGAGATATCATCTTTCTTGTAAGGAACTTTAAAACCACTTCCAAAATCAATAAAATCTATATTCTTAAATTGTTTAGCTACATCAAATAAAATTTCTGTAGCTCTTAAAAAAGTATCAATATCTAAAATATCTGATCCAGTATGCATATGAATACCATTAATATGCATGCCTGTATTTTCAACAACCCTTTTTATATGTGGTACTTGGTGTATTGAAATACCAAACTTAGAATCAATATGACCAACTGATATTTTACTGTTTCCACCAGCCATAACGTGTGGATTTATTCTTATGCAAACTGGTATTTCAGGGTGTTTTTGACCAAAAAGTTCTAATATTGATAAGTTGTCAATATTAATTTGAACGCCTAATTTCGCAACCTTTTCTATTTCATGTAATGATACTCCATTCGGTGTATAAATAATATTTTTTGGTTCAAAACCAGCTAATAATCCTAATTTTACTTCTTGAATAGAAACTGTATCTAATCCACTTTTTAAAGAATTAAAAACTTTTAATATGTTAATATTAGATAGCGCTTTTGTAGCATAATTGATCTTTACATTCTTGACTTTAGAAAAAGCATTTGTAATTTTTTTATACTGATTAATTATTACATCGGTATCATAAACATATAATGGACAACCATAAGTGTCTGCCAGCTTTAGTAATTCTTTTCTGTTCATTTTTAAAAGTATTTTACGGTTCAAATGTAGAAAACATAGGTAGCTAAGCAAATTAATTTTAAGAAATAAACATATCTATGATTTTTTGTAAAAATTAGATATTACGATATTTTTTTAAAATTATTATAAAAAGAAGATTTTATATAAGAATCAAAAAATTACAAGCAAGCAGCTTTATAAATTTTTGATAGTTTCATAATACGTTAAGTTAATGAGTATGTTAATTTGAATTTTATACAGTTTAGCTTTTTTATTTAGGGTTGCTTTCTAGACGCAACCTTTTTTTTATTTTAAGACTATATAGAAAAGTATATTAATTAAATATGAAACTATTATGAAAAACATTAAATCAGTAATTCTTTTAGTAACAGTGTTATTCTTTTCGTGTAATGAAAATGATTCACCAACAATAAATTTGAAAGATAACGTACCAGGACTTTGTTTAGATAATGATCCAAGATTAACTGACCCTAATTTTACAGGTACAATTTGTTGTTTTCAAAGAAATTCAACATTGAATATTAATACTCCAATAGTTTATGAATACCTTACAAATCTATCAGACCCAATTGTTAAATGGGAAATAATTTCAGGAGATATTGAATTTTTGTCAGGGATTGATAGTAATAAAGTTACGATACAATTAGGAGATAATTTTAAAAATGGAAAAATTAAGGTGAGAGGTGTTTCATCTGAAGGTTTAACGTGTGATGAAATTATTATGATTGAAGAAGATTAATTTTTAATTAATATTTTATAAACTAAAAAGTTATAATCCTATAAAAGATAATTTTATAGGATTATAAT
>JBELFC010000265.1:0-2721 GCA_042093175.1 Tenacibaculum sp.
GTAGCTCTATCAATATAATAAACAATTTGTTTTTTTGGTTCTACTAATTCGCCTCTTTTAAATTTTTGTAAATCTTCATCTTTAACTTCTAAACGCCATCTATCTAAATAAGTAACAGATTTACTTTTTTGAGTATCTAACCCATAGTCAGTTTGAGAGCTAGTAAACCAACCTACACGTTCATCAAAATAACGACGCTTCATAGGAGTTTTTGGTAATAAGATCATTGAGTTACTTAATTCTAATGATACAGCACCTACACTTGCATTTGATGGTGGTTTATTTGAAACATATGTTTTTACATGACGAACTTCAATGTTTTTTGGATAACTACTCATACGTTCAATGTATGAGCGATTTTTATCTACTTTTGAAATTTTATATGCTTTTCTTCTAAATTGAGGAAGCCCTATAGCTTTTACATCGTTAGAAAATAAACTTGTAGCATCAATTACTGTTGCTGTTGAGTCTTTACTAAATGCTTTAATTGGAAAAGCATATAAAATAGGTTCGAAATTTGAATTAACTACAGCTTCGTGAATAGGTAAGATTGAGTCAGCAACAACATTATGAGATACTACTCTCAATAATATTTTTTTATGTTTTTTAACCCAACGTAAAACTTGAGTATTTTGCTTTCCACCACCAAAACCAATACCATTGGCTGTTTTAGCAATTCGTGTAACCATTAGCATTTCACGATTTAATAAAGAATCAGGAATTTCAAATAAGTATTTATTGTCTTTAGAATGGACTTTAAATAAACCGTTGTCTGTTTTGTGTTTTTTGGTTACTATTTTACCATATGGTTGTATACCTTTTTTGGTAGGCTTTTTTTTGGGGGTAGTAGCTGTATTTTTATTGTTTTTTTTCTTTCTTCTTTGCGCTTCAGTGTTTAAAGTTAATCCTAAAGAAAAAAATACTAATAAAATAGTAGAGAGTATTTTTTTTGTCATTGTGTATGTTTTGAAAAAATAGTTCTCGAAGTTAAGGAAAAGGCTATTGATAGATTCTTAATTAAATGTTAAAGAGAAATTTAAACAGATTTATTAAATTGATATAAAAAATGTAATTTTAAAGCTTAATTAAAATATAAAAAATGAAGTACATTTCTTATTTGTTACTGATAGTGATATTGGTGAATTGTAATCCTATTAAAAAAGAAGTAGTTAAAAAGGAATTTCCTAAGTTAGAAGCAGATAGATATAATGTTGCTTTTTTAATTATGGATGGTACTTTTAATACAGAATTAACTGCTCCGTTTGATATTTTTCAGCATACTATTTTTAGAAAAGGGATTAAAGCAATGAATGTTTTTACAGTTGCTGATACAGATGATTTTATTACAACTTTTGAGGGAATGAAAATTATACCAGATTTTAATTATTTAAAAGATAGTTTACCTAAAATAGACATTTTGGTTGTACCAAGTGCCGAACATCATTTGGATACTGATTTGGAAAATAAAAATCTTATAAACTTTGTTAAAGAAGTAGCTGTAAATGCTCAATATGTAACGTCACATTGTGATGGTGCTTTTATACTAGCAAAGGCTGGTCTTTTAAACGGAAAGGTTTCTACTACATTTCCTTCTGATATTGATAAAATGAGAGAAATGTTTCCTGATTTAGATATACGAAAAGAAGTGTTATTTGTTCATGATGGGAAGTTAATAACTTCAGCAGGGGGAGCAAAATCATTTGAAGCGGCTCTGTATTTGTGTGAATATTTATATGGAAAAGAGATAGCAAAAAAGCTAGCAGGAGGATTGGTAATTGATTGGAATCTTGATGACGTACCACATTTAATTATGAAATAAAATAATGTATTTAGACTAAAAAGTGAAGCGTTTTTTAACAAAGTAGGGTAAGTAAATGTTTATTTGTTAAATAGTGAGAAATAGGTTTATACCTTTGTTTAATGAAGAAACAAGTGTAACATTTGTTACATATATTACTATCATATTTGGTAATATTGCAACTCTTGAATTTTTTAGAATTCATTTATAAAAACTAATATTAACAACACCTAACTATATGAAATCTCTTATAAATTTAAAATTTATAATTAAAACACAACTACTAGTTTTATTTCTGCTATTAGCACCTATAAAAAAAGTTAATTCTCAGATATTTGAACCAGTTAAATGGTCAACATCTGTAGAGAAAATTTCTGAAAAAGAATATAATTTAGTCGCAACTGCTGTTATTGAAAGCGGATGGAATATTTATTCTCAAAAGGTAGCTAAAGGTGGGCCAATACCTACTACTTTTTTCTTTAATGAAAAAGACGGATATACTCTAAGTGGAAAAACTATAGAGGAAAAAGGGCATACTAAGATGGATCCTACCTTTAACATTGAGGTGAAGTCTTTCAGTAATAAAGCAAAATTTGTTCAACGTGTTAAATTAATAAATGATAAAAAAATGATTAATGCATCTGTAGAGTTCATGGTTTGCATGGATACTAGATGTTTACCTCCAAAAGAGGTTGATTTAATTTTTGATTTGACTAAAGCCAAAAAAGTTGTTGCTAAAAAAGTTAGTTCAAGTAAAAAGAATGAAAGTAAAAAAGGGTTATTAGCTATATTTTTCATAGCTTTTTTATCTGGTTTTGCAGCTTTATTAACGCCTTGTGTGTTTCCAATGATCCCCATGACAGTTAGTTTTTTTACGAAGCAAAGTAAAAATAAATCACAAGGAATTAGAAATGCAATTATTT
>JBELFC010000266.1:0-2702 GCA_042093175.1 Tenacibaculum sp.
GCACTGGTCTCCAAAACCAGGTGTCGGGGGTTCGAGTCCCTCAATCCGTGCAAAACTAAAACGAGTTACAGGTTTTTCTGTAGCTCGTTAAAAGGATAAAATCATGAATAACTTTATACAATACATTAAAGATTCTTTTGAAGAATTAAATACTAATATGACTTGGGTATCTAGAGAAGAAGCTCAAAAGTCAACGGTAGTTGTAGCAGCATTTACAATTGTTTTTGCATTAGCTGTAGCAGGGATTGATTGGGTTTTTCAAACAGGGTTAGATAACTTCTTTAAAATGTTTTAATGATGGCTGAGTCAGTGATGAAGTGGTATGTTGTTAGAGCTATTGGAGGTCAAGAAAATAAGGTTAAAACTTATATCGAAACTGAAATAGCACGTCATGGTTTATCTGATTTTGTAAGTCAAGTAATTGTTCCGACAGAAAAAGTTATTCAAGTAAGAAATGGAAAAAAAATAAACCGTGAAAGAGTTTATTTTCCAGGGTACATAATGGTTGAGGCTAACTTAGCTGGTGAAGTACCGCACATTATAAAATCAGTAACTGGAGTTATTGGTTTTTTAGGTGAAACTAAAGGAGGAGATCCTGTACCTATGAGAAAATCAGAGGTAAATAGAATGTTAGGTAAAGTAGATGAGTTATCTGTAAAGGATGAAAATATTGCAATACCATATAACATAGGAGAAACTGTAAAAGTAATTGATGGTCCTTTTAATGGATTTGATGGTACAGTTGAAAATGTAAATGAAGAAAAGCGAAAGCTTGAGGTAATGGTTAAAATCTTTGGAAGAAAAACACCATTAGAGTTGAATTACATGCAAGTAGAGAAAATATAATTGTTACAACCTATATTTTGATTTGTTTTTAGCTTCCAATTTTAAACAAATCGTTAAATCTTAAACAATGGCAAAAGAAGTAAGTAAATTAGTAAAACTACAAGTAAGGGGAGGTGCAGCGAATCCGTCGCCACCAGTTGGACCCGCTTTAGGTGCTGCCGGTGTTAACATCATGGAGTTCTGTAAGCAGTTTAATGCTCGTACACAGGACAAACAAGGTAAAGTATTACCTGTTGTTATTACTGTTTATACTGACAAATCATTCGAATTTGTAGTAAAAACACCACCAGCTGCAGTACAATTATTAGAAGCGGCCAAAATTAAGAAAGGTTCAGGTGAACCTAATAGGAAAAAAGTAGCAAAAGTTTCTTGGGATCAAATTCGAGGAATTGCAGAAGACAAAATGGTTGATATGAATGCCTTTGAAGTTGAATCTGCAATGAGAATGATCGCTGGAACAGCTCGTTCTATGGGATTAACAGTAACGGGCGATGCTCCTGCATAAACTTAAAAGAGATTTAGAAAATGGCAAGATTGACTAAAAAACAAAAAGAGGCTCACGCTAAATTAGATAGCTCTAAAGTTTATAACTTAACAGAAGCATCAGCTTTAGTAAAAGACATTACAAATGTAAAATTTGATGCATCTGTAGATTTAGCAGTACGTTTAGGGGTAGATCCTCGTAAAGCTAATCAAATGGTTCGTGGAGTTGTAACATTACCACACGGAACAGGTAAAGATGTAAAAGTTTTAGCATTAGTTACTCCAGATAAAGAAGCAGAAGCTACAGCAGCTGGTGCAGATTATGTTGGATTAGATGAATACCTTCAAAAAATCAAAGGAGGATGGACAGACGTTGATGTAATAATCACTATGCCTAGTGTTATGGGTAAATTAGGTCCTTTAGGTCGTATTTTAGGACCAAGAGGTTTAATGCCTAACCCTAAAACAGGTACAGTAACAATGGATGTATCAAAAGCAGTAACGGAAGTGAAAGCTGGTAAAATTGACTTTAAAGTTGATAAAACTGGTATCGTACATGCAGCAATTGGAAAAGTATCTTTTGATGCTAAAAAGATTGAAGAAAATGCAAACGAGTTATTGCAAACACTTATTAAATTAAAGCCAACAGCAGCAAAAGGAGAGTACATAAAAAGTATCTTTATGTCTTCAACTATGAGTCCTAGTGTTGCTATTGATGAAAAATCTTTATCATAAGGCAGTTAAAACTTTTTAATCATGACTAGAGAGGAAAAATCACAAGTAATAGAAGATTTAACAGCACAATTAGCAGACACTAATACCATTTATTTAGCAGATATATCTGGATTAGATGCTGTTACTACATCAAACTTACGTAGAGCTTGTTTTAAAGCTAACGTACAGTTATCTGTTGTTAAAAACACATTGCTTTCAAAAGCAATGGAAGCTTCTGATAAAGAATTTGCTGAGTTACAAGATGTATTAAAAGGTAATACTTCAATGTTAATTTCTGAAGCATCTAATGCTCCAGCTAAAGTTATCAAAGAGTTCAGAAAAAAATCAGATAAGCCTTTATTAAAAGGAGCTTATGTTGAAGAGGCAGTATATGTTGGTGATGACCAATTAGACGCTCTTGTAAACATCAAATCTAGAGAAGAACTTATTGGAGATATTATCTCATTATTACAATCGCCTGCTAAAAATGTTGTTTCAGCATTACAATCAGGTGGTAACAAACTTTCAGGTATACTTACAACGTTATCTGAAAAATAATTACGCGCACTAATAAACTAAAATAATAAAATTTTTAAAAACAATTAAAATGGCAGATTTAAAAGATTTCGCAGAACAATTAGTTAACTTAACAGTAAAAG
>JBELFC010000267.1:0-2659 GCA_042093175.1 Tenacibaculum sp.
TACACTTATGGAAGAATGGGAGCTAGTAGAAGAAAAAGTCGAAAAATTTAATTAAGAATAAATACAATGAAAAGATTTTCTTTATTTTTTATCCTTTTAATTATTTTTTCTTGTACTAAAGATGAAGAAATAAAAAAAGAACCTAAGGCAATTGAAATTACTACAGGGCTTGAGTTAGTAGACCTTATGGGGAATGTTACGGGGAAAATAGCGAACCCCAATATTTATACAAAAAGAAGTGCCGTAGTAATGTATCCAATACCTACCAATTCTTTTTTAAGTGTAAATTCGACATCTAGTATAAAAAATTTATGGATAGTTAAGGCTATAGTTAGTAAAGAGTTTATGAATGTAGATTATTCGTCTATTTTAAATACTAAATTATATAGTTCAAGTGAACTAAAACAAAAATCAATCAAATCATTTGATGGACTGAATAAATCATCCATAGAAATTGATTTTTCAAGTTATCCTGAAGGGCATTACAGAATTTTTGTTGAGTTAGCAAATGGAGATATTTATTGGAATAATACATATACAGGGATTATAAAAGGAAGTGTTTTTGATATTGATTTTTGGAAATAATTTATGCTTACTAATTCAGTAGTTACAAGAAATCAACAAGTATTATTACCTGTTTTAGAAGAAAAAGGTATTCAACTTTTTATTAAAAGAGAAGACGAGATTCATCCTTTTGTATCTGGTAATAAATTTAGAAAGTTAAAGTATAATGTAAAAGAAGCTAAGGGCCTAAAAGTAAAAACATTACTAACTTTTGGAGGAGCATACTCTAATCATATAGCTGCAACAGCATCTTTTAGTCAATTGGCAGGTTTAAACTCAATTGGAATTATACGAGGAGATGAACTTGCAATTAATTTAAAAGAAGTTTTACAAACAAATTTAACTCTAAAGCATGCTCATGAAAATGGAATGCGTTTTAAGTTTGTTTCTCGAGAAGTTTATAGGAACAAAACTGCAGTAAGTTTTATTGATAGTTTAAAAGATGAGTTTGGAGAGTTTTATTTAATTCCAGAGGGAGGTACTAACGAATTAGCTATTCGAGGTTGTGAAGAAATTTTGACTTTAGAAGATGAAAAATTCAATTATATTTGCTGTGCAATAGGTACTGGTGGTACCATTTCTGGATTGATTAATTCAGCATATTCCGGTCAAAAAATAATTGGATTTCCAGCTTTGAAAGGCGACTTTTTAATTAATGACATAATTAACTTATCAAATAGGAATGATAATTGGAGCATAGAAAGTAATTATCATTTTGGTGGGTATGGAAAGTTCAACGACGAATTAATTACATTTATTAATCAATTTAAAGATGCTACAGGGATCCCTTTAGATCCTATTTATACAGGAAAAATGATATTTGGACTCTTAGATATGATTTCTAAAAATAAGTTTAAGAAGGGTAGTAAAATAATAGCAATCCATACAGGAGGCTTACAAGGTATAACCGGCATAAATGAAAGGTTAAAGAAAAAAAAGAAACCATTAATAAAATAAAGATTTTTAGGAAGGTATATATGAAATTAAAAATAAGTTTAGTACTTATAATAAGTACATTAGTTTTAACAAGTTGTGGCTCTAAAAAAAGAGTAGTTAATTCTAATAGAAAGCAAGTAGTGTTAGAAAAAACACCAGAAAATGTACCAGATATACCACAACTAGAACAAGTAAAAAAAGTAAGAAAAACAACTACTAATCATACTGTAGCTTATATTGAAAAATATGCTCCGATAGCGGTAAGAAAAATGTATGAATATAATATTCCAGCAAGTATAACACTCGCTCAAGGAGTATTAGAGTCAGGAAGTGGTAGAAGTCCTCTTGCAATTCGTTCAAATAATCATTTCGGAATAAAGTGTCATAGAGGTTGGAAAGGAAAAAGAGTAACACATGATGATGATGAAAAAGGAGAATGTTTTAGAAAATATAAATACCCAGAAACATCCTATGAAGATCATTCAAAATTTTTAACATCAAGAAAGCGATATGCGAGTTTATTTAAATACAAACACACAAACTATAAAGCATGGGCATATGGTTTAAGAAGAGCAGGATATGCAACGGATAGAAGGTATCCTCAAAAATTGATAGGTATTATAAAAAAGTATAATCTATCAAAATATGATTATATGAAACTTCCAAAGCAAAAAAATAAATATACACCAGTTAAAACTGTAGGGAACTATTATAAAGTTAAAAAAGGAGATACTTTATTTTCAATTGCTAGAAAGTTTAATGTGAGTGTAAAACAGCTAAAAGAAGTAAACGGATTAAAAGATAATACAATTAGTATAGGACAACATTTATTGTTACAATAAAATAAAAAGCGAAGTATATATTATACTTCGCTTTTTTAATAATCCCCCGATTATCACTACCATGAGTAGTTTTTCTTTTTAGCTTGTTTTTTAATAGCTTTTATTATAACACTTTCTAATTCATTCTTTTTATTGTTTTCCTTTTGTTTTTTTGCAACAAATTTTTTTCTTTTTTTACTTAATTCTTGAATTTTAAGTTGAATTTCTTTACGTTTAGCATGTTGTTTTTTTACATAACTTTTAATTTCTTGGGTAGATTTATTTTGTAAGTAACTTGGCAATTGTTTCTTTTTTAGTTTTTTATATGAAAAGTTTTT
>JBELFC010000268.1:0-2658 GCA_042093175.1 Tenacibaculum sp.
TTTTATTGAAGCAGAAAAAGGAGAAAAACAGCAAGCTTTAGGTAAGGTTTTAATGGCTACTGTTAAAGGTGATGTTCATGATATCGGGAAAAATATTGTTTCTGTAGTTTTAGGATGTAATAATTATGAAATTGTTGATTTAGGAGTAATGGTACCACCTGAAAAAATTATTGAAACAGCTAAAAAAGAAAATGTTGATGCCATAGGATTAAGTGGTTTAATAACACCCTCTTTAGATGAAATGGTGTATTTAGCAAAAGAAATGGAGCGTCAAAATTTTGAAGTCCCTTTATTAATTGGAGGAGCTACAACCTCAAAAGCACATACGGCTGTTAAAATAGATACTCAATATAAAAATGCAGTAGTACATGTAAATGATGCTTCTAGGGCTGTTACTGTTGTTGGTGATTTATTGAATAAGAATACTAAAAATGAGTATGTAGCGAAGCTTAAAAAAGATTATGAAGAGTTCCGTGAAAAGTTTCTTAAAAGAGGTAAAACGAAAGCATATATAACTATTGAGGAAGCTCGTAAGCGTAAATTTAAAATAGATTGGAGTACATCAAATGTCTCAAAGCCAAAAGAATTAGGAATTCAAACATTAGAACAATTGAGTTTAAAAGAATTAATACCTTTTATTGATTGGTCTCCTTTCTTTAGGTCTTGGGATTTACATGGTAAATTTCCTGCTATTTTAGTTGATGATGTTGTTGGTGAGCAAGCTACAAGTTTGTATGAAGATGCTCAGAATATGCTTCAAGAAATTGTAGATAATCAATTATTAAAACCTAAAGCTATTTTTGGGTTATTTGAGGCTAATACTATTAATGATGACGACATTTCAATTAAGAAAAAAGGTAAAGAAATAGCCGTTTTTAGAACACTTCGTCAACAATTAAAAAAGAGAGATGATAAACCAAGTTTTGCTTTGTCAGATTTTATAGCTCCAAACGATTCGAATAGAACGGACTATATGGGAGCATTTTGTACAGCAATTTTTGGAGCTGATGAATTAGCGAATACTTATAAGAGTAACGATGATGATTATAACGGAATTATGGCACAAGCTATTGCTGATCGTTTTGCGGAAGCCTTTGCTGAGTATTTACATCATCGAGTACGAACAATACATTGGGGATATGGAGCAGATGAAAATTTAACAAATGAAGATTTAATAAAAGAAAATTATAAAGGAATTCGTCCAGCCCCTGGGTACCCTGCTTGTCCTGATCACTTAGAGAAAGAAACAATTTGGGAGTTATTAAATGTTGAAGAAAAAATTGGAGTAACCTTAACGGAAAGCCTCGCAATGTGGCCTGCTGCAGCTGTTTCAGGATATTATTTTGCAAATGAAGAGGCTAAGTATTTTGGATTAGGAAAAATAACTGATGATCAAGTTAGAGATTTTGCAACTAGAAAAAATATTTCTTTAGATAAAGCAAGAAAATGGCTTCACCCTGCAATTGCGGACAATTAAATAGGTAAAAATGGAAGCAAAGTTTATAGAATTAAATTTAAAGAGCCATATTATTTCTCATGGATATGATGAAAATAATAAAGAAGTTACAGAGGAGATAATTGTTGATGAATTTTCTCCTAAAGTGATAGCAATTAATAGAATTAAATCTTTAAGTAAAAAATATGTATTAACTGATTATATAGATGGAAGGCTGATTTATTGGGAATATCAAGAGTCGTATGAATTAGTTAAAAAAGAATTATTAGAATAATGAAAGTTACAGATCACATAAAAAAAGCAGAAGACAAAACGTTATTCTCTTTTGAAATAGTTCCACCACAAAAAGGACAGAATATACAAGAATTATATAATAACATTGATCCTTTAATGGAGTTTAAACCTCCTTTCATTGATGTAACAACTTCAAGAGAAGAGCATGTTTATATTCCAAAAGAAAATGGATTATTAGAGCAGAAAATAACAAGGATGCGACCAGGAACAGTAGGAATTTGTGCTTCATTAAAATATAAGTATGATGTAGATGCAATACCACATGTTTTGTGTGGCGGATTTACAAAGGAAGAAACTGAATATGTATTAGTTGATTGTCATTATTTAGGATTAGATAATGTGATGGCTTTGAGAGGAGATGCAAGAAAAGATCAGCAATATTTTAAAGCATCTAATGGGGGAAATACTTATGCTTCTGATTTAGTAGGACAAATTAGTGATTTAAATAAAGGAAAATATTTACATGAAATTATAGAAACTCCATATAAAGCTGATTTTTGTATTGGAGTAGCTGGTTATCCAGAAAAACATTTAGAATCACCAAGTTTAGAAAGTGATTTAAAACGATTAAAAGAAAAAGTAGATGCCGGGGCCGATTATGTGGTAACTCAAATGTTTTTTGATAATTCTAAATATTTCAATTTTGTTAAAAAGGCAAAAGAGATAGGAATTAATGTACCTATTATTCCTGGAATAAAACCTTTAGCTGTAAAAAGGCACTTACAAATTTTACCACAAATTTTCCGTTTAGATTTACCGCAAGATTTAGTAAATGCAGTTGAAAACTGTAAAACTAATAAAGAAGTAAGGCAAGTTGGAATTGAGTGGGCTATTCAGCAAAGTAAAGAATTAATAAAAGCGGGTGTTCCTGTAGTTCACTATTATTCAATGGGGAAATCAAGTAATAT
>JBELFC010000269.1:0-2545 GCA_042093175.1 Tenacibaculum sp.
TACAAGCTACATTACAAACCATTGTTTTTTCAGTAGAAGATAAACCCTACAGAGTACAGCAGTTATGTAATGAGTTAGTAGTGAATGGGTATGTATGGAAATCGGTTAACGGACAAAGAGAACTTAAAAAAGCAATAAAAAAAGTTTTTGATGGAGAGTTTTTTATATCGCACCAATTAGCTCATACATTAAGAAGTAAAGAAACTTTTGAAATTACTGATTACGATGTGTTTTTATTAAAACACTTAGCTGAAGGTATGGATCAAAAAGAGATTAGCATTGAACTTAAAGAAAGTAATATAAAACCAAATAGTATTAGTTCAGTAGAAAAACGGTTAAAAACTTTAAAAGAAAACTTTAATGCGAATAATCCCACACAACTAATAGCGATTACTAAAGATTTCGGATTGATTTAAAAGAACTTTACATATTTTAATAGAGCCCTACGGAAACCCGTAGGGTTTTCTGTTTTTAGCAAAGTAATTTTGAGGTAGTATTAATTTAAAAATATTAGAATTTATGGCAGTAAAACATTCACCTACAAACGAAATTCATAAAGGAAGTAAAGGGGGAACTACTGGTTGTGGTTTTGACACGACAGAGCATCCAGAGCATTGGAAAAGTACAAATGAAAGATTAACTTGTAATAAAAATGGGTGCAAAAACTAACATATTAAATTATATAGCATGAGCTTTTTAAAGAGTGCAGTAAACCAAGTAGGTAGGGATATGGGGAAAGTTATTAGTAATCAAATATTCAATTCTAGCCATTCAACTCCTTATCGTAACGTTTTATCGCATAATACTTATAGAAAACCACGAACTACTAGTTCTCTAACTGATTTTGATAAAGCAGTTAATTTCCAAACAGGTCATAGACCGAGTACATTAATTTCTAAAATATCAGGTGTATACATAGTAATTAAAAATGAGGCTAATAAATTTGTGTCAGACGGTTACTTGGATACCTCTGAATCAAATGAATTATTTAATATGATGAATCAATTTAATAATAAAGTTGATGATATCTGCGATATTCTTGAAATTGATGAAATAAGTTATAAAAAAGAAATAAATCAGTTAACAGCTTTAATAAATAAAGCAAATGACTTATTTTATGAGACTTTAAAAGTATCAGCTAATGGTTGTATTGAAAGAGAAAAAGAGCATGAAAATGAAGCAGAAGAAGTTAAAGATATTACATTTTATGAATATTTATGGCTTAATATTATATGGATGGGAAATTATGCAAGAGGAGGAAAAAAATCAACTACAAATGCCGTATTAGCAAACATAGCAGATTTAGTAACGGTAACATTTCCTTTTACAAGAACTTATCTTTTGTTTAAAGGGGTGTTTACATATTCAAAAGAAAATAAAAGAAGAAATACGCTAAGAAACGCACATGTTAAATTAGCTGAATTAGAAGGTAAGAGAGCAGAAACTTATCTAAGTATAAGTAATAAATAAGTTTAATATCTTGATTTTTTAAACCCTACGGAAATCCGTAGGGTTTTGTGTTTTTACTAGAGTAGTTTTGAAGAAATATTAACTTAAAAAACAAGGAAATGAAAAAAACTATAATTATTTTATTGTTGGTAACATTTAGCTCATGTTATTCAGCCAAAGTTGTAACAACTCCAAAGCCAATACATAGAATAATCAAAACTAAGTTTAAGAAAAGTAAAAACTATATTAAAGCGAATGAATGGATGGTTGAATCTTTTATTAGTTCTAAAAGTGTAATTCAATTTAGTGATAAAGAAGAAGGTATAATTAAAGGAAAGTATTTAATGCATCAAGGAATACAAGGAACAAAATATACACCTAGTTCTAAACCTTATTATGGAATTATAACAATACGGGTAAAAGATAATTCAGTAAAAATAGAAATTACTCCTTTAGGAGAATTTAAAGTTATGAAATATATGGGAAGTAATTATAGTTTTACTCCTGAACAGTTCATAATAAAAGGGAATTCTCTAGTAAATGACTTTAATATGTATTTGAAAAATAACGAAGACACTTGGTAAATATAAATTATATATCTAAATAAATTCACCCAAAATGGGTGACATGAATTATAGTTTTTAAAATTAGTTTTACAAAAGAATTTAAAATTAAACTAAATTATGAAAAACTCAAAGAAATTAATTAAAGTTATCTGTTTGATGTTATTAACTGTACATTATTCTTGTTCAAATGAAGATAATATAGCTTTAAAAACATTAGAACAACAAAAGAAATCTCCCAAAGTAGAAAATGAAAGATTGGTTTTTAAAGATAAGGACCAATTTAGTAAGTATTTGCAAGACGATTTTTTAATGAAACAATTAGAAACAGAGTTAAAAGAAGAAGATTTTTCTTCTTTAAAAGAAGTTATCAAAGAGGAAGAAAAAGAATATGCTAATTTTATTTTAAATCTTTACAATAAAAATAGAGAAATACAAATTGGAACTGAATTAATTTATATTAATAATTGGAAACAGTATGTTGTTAAAAATAAAGATGAAAAATTACTTCATAAAATTAAAAAAGATATAAA
>JBELFC010000270.1:0-2596 GCA_042093175.1 Tenacibaculum sp.
AATTTCAATACTTTTTATTGTTGATGTTGAATCTAGTTGTTCTTTAGGAATAATGGTTAGTAAGTGCTTCCCTCCTTTTTCATAAACTAGGTATTTATCATCATCTTGAAAGAAATTATTCCCTTTAGCTCCTTCACTCAATATCTTTACTACAGAGTCTTTAGCAAAAAGATTATCAACTTCTTGTATCGTAGTTTTAACTGTAAGCTTTCCTACTTTTCCTTTAGCAATATCATATTTATTGTTGCTACATTGTATAAAAACAATAGAAATTAATGCTATAGCTAATGGTTTATATAGTTTTATCATGTAATTTATTTTAATTATAACGTTTTTTCCTTTTAAGAAATTATATTTCTACATTACTTTTTTTAATATTCCAAATACACTCCTAATAAACGTTGCACTTGTTAGTACTTTAATAATAGGATTCATACGTGTACTTCTACTTCTTGAAGATGATTTTCTTCTTGTTTTTTCTCTTTCCTTATAATCGTCTTCTTCTGTTTTTTCTTTATTTATTCTTTTTATTTTTTCATTTAATAACTCATAAGCACTTTCTCTATCAACAGTTTTATTGTATTTAGAAATTAATTTAGAGTTACCTATAACTTCATCAATTTCTTTTTCAGTTAATATATCCATTCTACTCATTGGTGCTCGTAACATAGTTCTAGCTAATGGTGTAGGAATCCCTTTTTCATTTAATACAGATACTAAGGCCTCACCAATTCCTAATTGAGTTAGCACTTCTTTCGTGTCATAATATTCAGAATCTGGGTAATTCTCTGCTGCTAATTTAATAGCTTTTCTATCTTTAGCTGTAAAAGCACGCAAAGCATGCTGTATTTTCATACCTAACTGCGCTAAAACATCTTCAGGAACATCTTTTGGGTTTTGTGTTACAAAATATAATCCAATTCCTTTTGATCGAATTAACTTTATAATACTTTCAATTTGACTTAATAAAGCCTTTGAAGCTTCATCAAAAACTAGATGAGCTTCATCTATAAAAATAACCAACTCAGGCTGACCACTATCTCCTTGCTCTGGAAATGTTTCATAAACCTCAGCCAACAACTGTAACATAAATGTTGAAAATAATTTTGGCTTATCTTGAATATCTGTTAAACGTAAAACAGAAATTACACCTTTTCCATTTTCATCAATACGAGTTAAATCATCAACTTCAAATGATTTTTCTCCGAAAAACAAATCTCCACCCTGCTGCTCTATTTCAATAACTTTACGTAAAATTGCTCCAGTACTTGCAGTTGAAATTCGACCATATTCTTCTTTAATCTCTTCTTTTCCTTCATTTGTTACATACTGAAGAATTTTTTTAAAGTCTTTTAAATCTAACAACGGTAACTGGTTGTCATCACAATATTTAAAAATAATGGCAACAATACCAGACTGAGTTTCTGTTAAGTCTAAAATTCTAGAAAGTAAAACAGGTCCAAATTCAGAGATCGTAGCACGCAATTTAACTCCTTTTTGCTCTGAGATTGTTAAAATTTCAATAGGGAATTTTTGTGCATTAAATGGAATACCAATTTTTTCATGGCGCTCATCAATTTTTGGATGTCCAGGACTAGCTTGAGCCAATCCACTTAAATCTCCTTTTACATCCATCAATAATACAGGAATTCCTTTTTCTGACATATTTTCAGCCAAAACTTGCAATGTTTTGGTTTTTCCTGTTCCAGTAGCCCCAGCAATTAATCCATGGCGATTTAACATTTTCAAAGGAATGTTAACCAATGCATTCGTTACTGTTTCTTCACCTAACATTCCAGCTCCCAAGGTGATAAAATCTCCTTTGCTCTTATAACCGTCATTTATATACTTATAAAATTCTTCTGTTTTACTCATATTTTTTTGAAGTTCATTCGTAAAAAACACGTAAAAATAACAAAAAACATTCATTAATTTTTAATGTTGCCTATCTTTGCACACTTATGTTGAAAAAAGAGATTCAAGAGTTGATAGATAAAGGTGAAATGCTTCCACTAATGGAAGAGTTTTACACCATTCAAGGAGAGGGGGCGCATACAGGTACTGCAGCTTATTTTATTCGTATTGGAGGTTGTGATGTTGGTTGTCATTGGTGTGACGTTAAAGAAAGTTGGGATGCTAATTTACATCCTCCTACTCATACAGATAGAATAGTTGAAAATACTAGTAAGTATGCAAAAACTGTTGTTATTACTGGTGGTGAACCTTTAATGTGGAGTTTAGACTATATAACTAATCAACTTCAAGAAAAAGGTATTAAAACACATATTGAAACTTCTGGTGCTTATGATTTTTCTGGAACTTGGGATTGGTTTTGCTTGTCTCCAAAGAAAAACAAACTACCTTTAAAACGTTCATATGAGGAAGCAAATGAATTAAAAATGATCATTCATAATAAAAATGATTTTCAATTTGCTGAAGAACAAGCTAAAAAAGTTGGAGAAAAATGTAATCTTTTTTTACAACCAGAGTGGAGTAAAAAAGAAAAAATGACTCCTTTAATTATTGATTATGTAATGAACAACCCTAAATGGCGTATTTCTTTACAAACTCATAAATACCTTAATATTCCATAAAT
>JBELFC010000271.1:0-2592 GCA_042093175.1 Tenacibaculum sp.
CAAAATTAGTATACACCGTATTTTGAGTAGATAGCTTCGTATTTCCTTTATATGATTCTACTTTTAAGGGTTCTGCTATACGATGTTGATTGGTTAAGGTTTGATCTCCTAAATCTGGTGCATAATAGGTCTTAGTTTTTATTACCTCTCCTCGGCTATCAGTTACTGTTGT
The DNA here is from genome assembly GCA_042093175.1 of Tenacibaculum sp. Classification (GTDB taxonomy): domain Bacteria; phylum Bacteroidota; class Bacteroidia; order Flavobacteriales; family Flavobacteriaceae; genus Polaribacter. Next base: position 173 of record JBELFC010000271.1, read on the forward strand.
TTCAGAAGGTAATAATTTGTTATTATTATACACATAATTTTGAGTACTTACTATGTTTCCTGATGCTAAATAACTAGTGCTTGTTTTATTTTTTAAACGATGCCACTCTGTTGAATAACTATATAAGGCTATATCTAGAACCTCTATAACACCCTGCGCGTCGTCAAGTATAACAATATTTCCGGGCATATTAATAATTTCAATTCCAAAATAAGGTGCATGATAGGTATTGGCAGTTTCATACGTTGTTTCTTGTTTACTTACCAATTGATTTTCTGCATTTAACACTTCTAGTTTTTCTAAATTCCCTCGTAACCAATCTCTAGCAATTGGTGTTTTAAAACTATTAGGATACGGGCTATTATAATAAGCTGTAGGATATGGATTGTCAAAGCTTCCTAAATGCCTTGAAAAGGTATACCTTTTTTTACCATTGTTAATACCCCCTGTATAGGTTTCTGTTACATTTTTGTATCCTGCATATCCTCCTTTGGTTAACTCTAATTGTTTTCCTACCGTAGAATAAATTGCGATTGCTTCACCTTGTTTACACGATCCTCCTCTATAACTAAAATTCACAAAATTTGGAAAACCAACTGAAAAACCACTTGAAATATTACCTGACTGTTCAAAAGATTCATAATTAAAACTTCTTGACATTGCCAATTTTCCTAAAGATTCATAAGTACTTATTTGTGCTATTCGTAAGCCTCCATAAATATATTCGTTAGGTCTTGGATCAGTAGTCCAATTCATGGTTACTGAAAAAGTTTTTCCTGCTCCAGTAGAACTACTTGGTGATGATGATGATAAACCACCTCCTCCTAAACAATTAGGATCTGTTAATGGATCACAACCTCCTCCACCTCCTGAAGAGCTTGAAGTTGCTTTTGCGGTAACTTTATAAGATCCTGGTGCAAAAGTGTATTCTAAATTAGGATTTATAATAGTTAAACTAAAGTTAGGATTACTAACTCCTTTCACTTTTAATGTATAATCACATGATGTACTATTAAAAAGTGGCCCACAACCTGTCATACTACTTGTAAAAGTAACAAGACCATCACTATTACTTGGAATGGTAAATGCCATTGAATAATCTATTGCTGGGTCTGAATCTTGAAACAATGAACTGTTGGTAAAATGCTTAGTCACTTTTGTTAAATGATCTATATAATTAGCTGCACTTCCATCAAAAACACTTACGTAGTTATTATCCCATACAAAACTATCATATCCACCTGTTGGATAGGTTATTTTTGTTAAAGTTCCTGCTTGGGTAAATGATGGATCTACAGCTCTGTCTGCGTTACCAATGTATCCTAATGTATTGTATTTATCTTTTGCTATTAAAGACGCATTTGTTTTTCCATTAAAAAAACCAAAATAATCCATAGATTTTGAATAACGTCCTGGTAATTTTGTTGCATGGTATTCAAAAGTGTAAGGGTTTAATGTATTTGAATTTGCATCAAACTGCCTAACAGAATTTAATTGTAAGCGATATTTCCCCTCTCCATAATAATCAAAAGGAGAACCAGAATTTGTTCCTTGCTCCATACTGGTTATAAGTTCAATTCCTTTTACAAAATTATTATGCTTATCATATAATTTTATTTTTTTTAATGGATATGACTTGTGTAAATCTAAACGCTCAGTTGTTCCTTTTTCAAATACTATTTTTCCTTCAGGAAATTCTATACTTGCTATTTTAGGCTGTGTAAATTCTTTCTTTAAAAAATTAATTGTCAATCCTTTTTTAGGCGAACAATTTGATTCTATAAATTCTTCATTAATTCTTTGAGTAGTTTTTACTCCTGATTCTACTGTATAATGAAATTTGATACTTTGATCACTTGTTGGAAAAACAACATCTAAGAGCATCCAAGTCTGAAAAAATGGAGTACTAAGACTTCCATAATTTTGAGAGGTTCCTGAAGTAAATCCTTGAGGAGTTAAAGAAACATTTTGACTACTAATAATTCGTTCTTGGCCTGTTCTTAATCCATCTGATGACTTTCCAAAATGATAGACTACTCCATTAGGAGTCGTTATTTTAAAACCTACAATTCTCCCTCCTGCATTTTTAGTTTCTATTTTCAAGTTACTATACGATACTTGAACAAACTTATTTAAAGATTGATCATAAAAAAATTTCCCTGAACCTCCTGGGAAATTAAAATTAAAAATATCAGCTTCATAATCTCGTTGATGAGCCATATTCTGAAGTAAATGATATGTTTGCCCATCAAAATTCATCGAATTAGGGTTTCTAGATAATAAATCTTGTACCGTAAACTGCGTATGCATATACCCATAAGTTGGTGTATCATCTGGTAACCCTCGTAAAGTACGAGTTACCAATCCTCCGGGATTTAAATTCCATCCGGTTCCTACCCAAGATGCAATGTCTTCTACCC
>JBELFC010000272.1:0-2564 GCA_042093175.1 Tenacibaculum sp.
GGTAGTAATTCATAATTAGACACTTCTAAATCATTAACGATGTAGGTCTGGTCTTCTACAAACTTTTTTTCAATAATTGTAATTTTGTTGTTTTCTACTGTTATTTTAGCATTTGAAGTATTAAAATTATCATTCCCTATAAAAGGAAGAATATTTTGAAGTGCTAAATTCCCTAGTGAAAAATCAACAATAGAAATACCTTTTTTTGAATAAAGATCAATTACAGTGTCAATGTGTTCTTTTCTACAGATAGAAATAAATGATTCGGTATCGTTCGAGTATATTTCATAATAGAAATCAGATATTACAATATTCGGAAAAGCACCTTGAATAAGCTTCGTTTGACTATCATTAACAACTGTTATCTTTTTTGAAAGTACATGTTGATTATTAATTATTAAAAAAGCATGTTTGTTCGCTTTTACAAAAGGAATAACTTCATCTATACTATTATATTGATGCCTGTTTGTTACATGTAGCTCTTTTTTCTTTTTAGATAATTGAAGCCCCGTATAAAAATCTGTATTGTTTTTATCTGTCGAATGCTCAATAGCACAAAAACTTGTTCCGTATAGTAACCATTTCTTTAACATTAACGAATAATAGTTGGTTTAATTAAAACAGATAATTTTGTTTTAGAATTTGTTCTTGTTTTTTTACTAAATAACCATTTAATAATAGGAACTCTAGCAAGAAAAGGGACTCCTGAACCTGAATCGTTTTTGATGTTTTCTTCCAGTCCGCCTAAAATAATAACATCTTGATCCTGAACTCTAATAGTAGAAGTAAATTCTCTGGAATTCATTCCTGGAGGAGCATTTTTATCAATACGTTTACCATTAAAACTAGATTGTAAAACATTTACACTAAGTGTTATTTGTTCATCTCCAGATACTATCGGTCTAATGTTTACCGATAAATCAGCATCTATGGGGATGTATTGGTTAGTTTGTATTGTTTGAGGGTTTTGAGAACCTATAACATCAGTTCTTTCATCTTTATAATATGAGCGCTCTCCATTTGATAACGATGCACTATGACCGTTTAAAGTTGATAATTTTGGGGTAGACCTTATTTTTACATCACCATTTGTTTCCATCATTTGGATTTTTGCAAAAAAGTTAGGAACTACCTTACCTACATTTAATGATCCAAAGCCATTAAATCCTCCAATAATTTTATTGATAGTAGTAGCTCCCAAATTTATATTTGCAGAAGGGAAAATACTTCCATTATCTTTAGTTGGTTTGTCTCCTATACCTAAATCTAAACCTGTACTAACTGATGCCGACTTAGTAACTTCTAATATCATTACTTCAATTAAAACAACAGGTATCGGTTTATCTATCTTACTTACAAATTCTTTGAATTTTTCTACTTCTTGCGTGTCACCGCTTACAATAAAGGCATTTTGTTCTATATCGGTTATTATTTCAAGTTTACCTATGATATCTTTTGGTATAATACTTTTTAAAGCTTCCGCTTTAGAATTATAATTTCCAAAAGATTGGTTTGGGTTGCGAATATTTTGCTGTCTACTATTATAGTTGTTATTTCTCTGGTTGTTTAAATTGTTTCTATTTCCGTTAGAATATGATTGTTGAGAACTATTAAAATTGTTAGAGTTATTAGTGAGTGAATTTCTATTACCATTAAAGTTTTGAACTCTATTACGTGCTCTATTTTGTAATGGTTGATTCATTATTTCAATAGAACGATGCATCAATGGTATGACAACAGAACTTCTAATTAGCCTTTTTTCTTTTTGACCAAAATAGTAAATGCTGTTTTTCTTTTTGTAAGTAAATTTAGTGTCTTCTAAAATTTTAGATAACAATTCATCGTAAGTAATTCTTGATGCTTTTACTGAAGCTTTACCTATGTTATTTAAAGGGGCATTAGTGAAAATATTAATTTTTAAAGCATTTCCTATATCGTTGATAACAGTTTCAATTTTAGCGTTTTCAAAATCTACATCTAATAGTAGATGTTCAGTGTCGATTATTTTAAAAAACAAATTTGAATTTTGATAACGAGTCGGTCTTATAGTTTGACCATTATTAATTGAATTTCGATTATTAGAGTTTTGTTGAAAGCTTGTAGCGTTTTCAAACAAGTAATAATTGTCTTTTGTTTTTGTGACTATTAAGTTGTTCGAAAATGCTAGTTTATCCATAGCACTCTCAAAAGATTTGTTTTTTATGTATCCAGAAATTGTTTTCCTACCTATATCTGGTGAAAAAACAAGGTTTTTCCCTGATATGTTAGTGATTTTTTTAAATGCAACAGCAATAGAATCATTTTGTAAGTCAACAGTAAATAAATCAGAAGTAACATCATATTCAACGGGGATATTCTTTGGGATGTATCCTGGCTTTTTTTCTTTTTGTGGAACGTGTTTTTTTAATGAAATAATATTACCAGTAACAATGAATGTAAGTTTAAATTCTTTACATAAATAAAGTAAAATATCTTTAATTTGAGCGTTAGAGAAATTGTGTGTTAAGTTTGTGTTTTGCAACTCGTCAGATACACTTAAATTAACTTTTCTTGCTTTTCCAATG
>JBELFC010000273.1:0-2539 GCA_042093175.1 Tenacibaculum sp.
GTCAGCCTTCCAAGCTGAATGTCGCCAGTTCGAACCTGGTCTCTCGCTCAAAAACCGAAACAATGTTGTTTCGGTTTTTTTATTGCATAACACTTTGGTAAATACTAGCTTAATCTTCACTTAGAATAAAAAAACAGACTCCTTTTATTTTTGCTTATTATCTATTAATTTAAAATTAAATAAAAAAAATGGGTAATACTACAAAGCTCCTCATACTAGTTAGAAAGAATAATTATTAAATGCGCATTTAGTAAAATTGAGGAAGCTGAAAATCATTAATAGAGTAAGCACGATAATAAACAAATACTAATACAATGAAAAAAAAGTTTTTTTTACCTAAAGGGTTAGACAAATTTTCAAATTTAGAAATTAAAAGTTTAGACAAGTTTAAAGGTGGTGCTATCGGACCTGTTACTGATGATATTATTTACATACCAACAGGTGGAGGTGGTAGACGTTGTCCAGATGGAATGGTTTGGTCTGAAACGTTAAGTAAATGTGTTACTAGAATTGCAGTTGAAGAAAAGAAAGAAGTACGATTCAGCATGTAATTTAAAGTATAGGGAATTATATCTAAATGTTAGATATAATTCCTTTTTTATAAATTTAACCTATCTAATATTATGATTTTCGATGCTTTAGTTTTAAAAGTTGCTAGTAGATGTAACTTAAATTGTTCCTACTGTTTTATGTATAATCTTGGTGATACAACGTATAAAAATCAACCAAAATTTATGTCGGACACTACTGTTGACAATATTTTAAAGAAAGTAAAATCATATATCAAAAAATTCAATAAAGAAAAGTTTACCTTCCTTTTCCATGGTGGTGAACCTTTACTAGCTTCTGAAGAATTTTATAGACTCTTTATATCGAAAGCCAATCAGTTACAAAAAGACCTTGACAAGGTTACTTTTTACTATGAAATGCAAACCAATGGTGTACTTATTAATGATAGTTGGTTAAACCTGTTTAAAGAACTTAATATCTACCCTAGTGTTAGTGTTGATGGAACCCCAAAAGCACATGATATGTTTAGAGTTGATCATAAAGGTAAAGGGAGCTATGAAGACGTTTTTAAAGGAGTATCTCTTCTTAGAAACAAAATGGGACACGCTGATATAGCTTGTGTAATTAACACAAAGGAGAATCCAAAAGAAACTTACGATAGTTTTAAAAAAATGAATGTAAGCTTAGTGAACTTCTTAATCCCTGACTATACTCACGATAATTTTCCTTTTGATAAAAACAAAAACACAATGTCAAATTGGCTAATTGAGTTATTTGACATCTGGATTAATGACCCTGAAAGATATAAAATACCAATGTTTATCGGTTTTATTAATAGCCTATTAAGAATTACTGAAAATACTGAAAATGAATCAAAAGTATTAGTCATAGAAACCAATGGTGAAATAGAAGCTATTGATTCATTAAAAGCGTGTGGTAATGGTTTTACTAAAACCGGATTAAGCATAAACAACAATGAGTTTTCAGATATAAAAAACTCTCCTTTAGGAAGTTTATACTTTGGAAGTCATGGAAGTAAATTGTGCAACCAATGTATGGAATGTCCTTTAAACGAAATTTGTAAAGGAGGGCGATTAGTTCATAGATATAGCAAGAAAAATGGTTTTAATAATCCTTCAGTATACTGTAAAGATCTCATTACTTTCATAGCTCATATTCAAAATTATTTTATGAACACACTTCCTGAATTACATAAAGAGGAAAATATTGAAGCTATTGACCCTTCTGAAATTATTGAATACCTAAATACGATTCCTTCAAAATCTTCACATTCTTATTCTAAAGAATTAGAAGCATTTTCAAATAGTATTTAAGAAAAAAAGACTGCCTTTTTAAAGACAGTCTTTTCATTTTATTTATCTAATTAATTTTTTATACTTAATTCGTTTAGGCATTATATCACCACCTAAGCGTTTCTTTTTATTTTCTTCATACTCAGAAAAAGAACCTTCATAGAAATAAATTTGACTATCTCCTTCAAAAGCTAAAATATGAGTACAAACTCTGTCTAAAAACCATCTATCATGGGAAATTACTACAGCACAACCTGCAAAATTCTCTAAACCTTCTTCTAAAGCTCTTAACGTATTCACATCTAAATCATTGGTAGGCTCATCTAAAAGTAGTACGTTACCTTCTTCTTTTAAAGTCATTGCTAAATGTAAACGATTACGTTCTCCACCAGACAATGTGTTTACTTTTTTATTCTGCTCACTTCCTCCAAAATTAAATCTACTTAAATAGGCTCTAGAATTTACTTGCTTACCTCCCATCATGACTAAATCTTGCCCTTCAGAAAAGTTTTCCCAGATTGATTTTTCAGGATCTATATTAGAGTGTGCTTGATCTACATACGCTATTTTAGCAGTTTCACCAACATTAAAGGTTCCTGCGTCAGGAGTTTCTTCTCCCATTATCATTTTGAAAATAGTAGTTTTACCAGCTCCATTTGGACCAATAATTCCAACAATTCCAGCTTGAGGTAAATTAAACTCTAAATTTTCATATA